>NZ_JBHVWC010000060.1:3766-69607 GCF_042882445.1 Kitasatospora sp. NPDC058218
CGGAGTGACGCCGCACGGTCCTGGCCCTGACCCCGGGCACGGACCCGGCCGAGGGGGGGGGCCCCCCCCCCCCGGGTGGGGGGGGGGGGGGGCGCGACGGGCGGGCGGTCAGCCGCGCGGCAGGGCGAGGGACTGCACGGCGGGGAGCCTGCGCCAGTCACTGGAGACGATGCTCGCGTGCGCCCGGGCGAGCTGCTCCGTGCGACCGCGGGCCTGGTCGGCGGTGGGATCGGTGGCGCTGATCGCGGGCGCGACGTTCTGCGCGTCGGTCATCGTCAGCAGGTAGTGCCGGCTGTCGTACCAGGCGGTGTCGACGCCGCCCAGGTAGGCGGCGGCATCGCCGTCGAAGACCACGAACCACGGGCGGATCGCCGTCTCCGCGTACTTGGTGCGGGGGTCGCCGGCGGCGGCGCCGTGGACGGCGGGGAACACCTGGGCGTCGCCGATCCGCCCGGCCGCGGCCAGGTCGCGCAGGTGGCGCCCGTACTCGACGTCGGTGGGCAGGGTGTCGAAGGGGTTGCCCTCCTCCAGCGATCCGGGGATCACGTACACCAGCACCCGCCCGGCGAGCGACGCCCTGGTCGGCCAGTTGCCGGCCCGGACCGCCTCGTCGGCATCGGCGTACGAGCCGCCGCCCGGCTTGGCGAGCAGATCGGCCGGGCGCAGCACGGCGGAGCCCAGGTGGCCGGCGATCAGGGAGTCCAGCTGGGCGGGGCCCATGCCGCGGTTGGCGGCGAACCCCGCCTTGAGCTCCAGCTTGACGACCAGCGGGCCGGCGCCGGGGTGGGCCCCGAGCCAGACCCGGACGTCGTCCAGGCAGGTCTCCAGGTTCTTGTTGGCGCCACCGGTGTAGAGCTGGGCGGGCGTGTTCGCGCTGACGCAGTTGTTGGCGTTGCCCAGCGGGTTGGAGTGGCTGACCTTCCACTCCTTGGTCACGGTGTCCGTCCAGGCGTCCAGCTCGATCATGCCGGTGCCGGTGTCCAGGCCCTGGGCGAGGTAGCCGAACGCGGCCGGGTCGTAGGTGTTGTGGAGCCCGACGGTGGTGGCCGAGCCGAACGGGAGCTCACCGGCGCCGCTCGCGCCGGCCGACTGCACCGGCAGGAGGGCGGCGGCCGCGGCGAGCAGACCGGTGGCGATGGTGCCGGCGAGGGCGCGGCGTGCGGTCACGATGACTTGTCCCCTTGTCAGAACGCGGTCGGCGGTCGCTTCCGCCGATCGGAAGGATGCCACGGCTGAGCATCCCTCACATGAAGCGGACACAACAACACCGTGACCGGGACGGGACGATCCCGCTGCGCGCGCCGGCGGTGACCGGCGGTCAGGGCAGGTGTTCGCGCAACCAGTCCAGCTGCTCGCGGACGACCTGCACGCGGGGGTGGCCGGGACCGTGGATCCGGCCGTAGTCGGCGGCGCAGCGCATCAGCAGGCCGGCTGCCTCGGCGAGGAGGCCGGCGTCGATCAGGACGTTGGCCAGGTTCTCCCGGGAGTTCACGGTCACGGGGTGGCCCTCCCCGTGCAGGGCGGTCCGCCGGGCCAGGATGTCCCGCAGGAGGGGGACGGCCTCCCGGTAGCGCTCCATGCCGTGCAGGACGGCGGCCAGGTTGTTGCGGGCGGAGAGGGTGTTCTCGTCGTCGGGCCCGGCGAGCGCCTCCCAGGAGGTCACCACGGCCCGCAGCTCCGGCTCCGCCTCGACGTGGCGGTCCAGCCGGACCAGGACGGCGCCGAGGTTGCTGCGGGCCGCCACGGTGCGCTCGTGGTCGCGCCCGTAGCGCTGTTCGAGCCTGGGGACCAGGGACCGCAGGGACCGCTCGGCCTCCCGGTGGCGTCCGCAGTTGATCAGGGCGGCCGCGTGCCGGTTGACGGCGGACAGCACCTCGGGGTGGTCCGCGCCCAGCAGCCTGCTCCGGCGGTCCAGCGTGTCACGCAGCAGCGGCTCGGCCTCCGCGGAGCGCCGCAGGGACTCCAGGGCGGCGGCGAGCCCGTCGGCACTGCGCAGGGTGTCCGGGTGGTCCCGGCCGAGGGTCTGCGCCCTGGCACGGAAGTTGGCCTGCCAGAGCGACTCGGCCTGCTGGACCCGGCCGAGGTGGTGGAACAGGTCCGCGAGCTCCGCATCGCTGCACAGGGTCTCCTCGTGACGTCCGCCGAGCACCGCGCGCTGGGTGCCCGCCACGTACTCGTAGAGCTCGACCGCGCGGTCGGTGCCGCCCGGGGTGTGGGCCAGGACCCGGGCGTACTCCCGCAGGACGGTCAGGGTCTCGGGGTGGTCGGCCCCCAGCCGCTCGATGGCCGCGTCGGCCCGCCAGGCGGCCACTTCCTCCGGCTGGAGGCGGACCCGGGCGATCTCCTGTTCCGGCACGCCCTCCGTCACCTCCGTGACGGTGACGGTGGCTCCGGGCGGCCGCCAGCGCGGCTCCCGGAGCCCCTCGGCGGCGGGCGGCGCGCCGCCGGTGCCCTCACCGGGCAGCACGTCGCCGGTGCCTTCGCCGGGCGGCCCCGACGGCGCGGGGCCGCCCGTGCGGTCGGCCCGCGCGGCGCGCTCGGCCGCCCGTCTGCGCCACCATCCGCTCATCGGGGACCTCCGTGGATACCCCCGGTTGGCCGGGGGTGGGGGCGCCCCCGCTTGCGGGGGAGAAACGGACCGCCTGCGGAGCAGGTCGGGGGGCGGTGTTTCGCCGTCGAGGCGGATCGCCGTGAGGGTGGCCGCAGGTCGTTGTCAGTGCCTGTCGGTAGGTTGATCTCGTGCATCTCAGGTACTCGTTTCGGATCTGTCCGACGGTGGGTCAGCGGCAGCTGCTGGCCCGTACGTTCGGGTGCGCGCGGGTGGTGTTCAACGATGCGCTTGCCCTGCGGAAGGCGGCGTGGAAGGCGGACCGGTCGAGGATCCCGACGGGTGTTCTGGCCAAGTCGGTGATCACCGATGCGAAGAAGACGGACGCCCGGTCGTGGCTGGGGTCGGTGTCGGTGGACGCTTTGCAGTCGTCCCTTCGTGACCTGGACACGGCCTACCGGAACTTCTTCGACAGCGTGTCGGGTAAGCGGTCCGGTCGCCGGGTGGGCCTTCCGGTGTTCAAGTCGCGGAAGGACAACCGGCAGTCGTTGCGGTTCTCCCGCAACGGCTTCCGGCTGCGGTCCAATGGCAAGCTGAACCTTGCCAGGATCGGTGATGTGCGGGTGAAGTGGTCGCGGGCGCTGCCGGCCGACCCGTCGTCGGTGACGATCGTGCTGGACCCGTCCGGCCGGTACTTCGCTTCGTTCGTGGTGGACGTCGAGCCGGACCATCTCGCCGAGCTGGACACCGAGATCGGCATCGACCTCGGCCTGACCACCTACGCCGTCTGCTCCGACGGCACGGTGATCGACAACCCGCGTTTCCTGCGGAAGGCGGAGAAGAGGCTCAAGGCCGCGCAGCGGGCGCTGTCCCGGAAGGCCAAGGGGTCGAGGAACCGGGCGAAGGCCCGGCGCAAGGTGGCCAGGGCGCACGCCAAGGTGGCCGACACCCGCATGGACTGGCTGCACAAGCGGACGACCAGGCTGATCCGCGAAACCCAAGCGATCTACCTGGAAGACCTGAACGTGCGCGGCCTGGCCCGAACCCGCCTGGCCAAGTCCGTCCACGACGCCGGATGGTCCACCTTCCGGCGGCTCCTCACCGAGAAAGCCGCCCGCTACGGCAGACACGTCGGCGTCATCGGCCGGTACGAGCCCACCAGCCAGGTGTGCTCCGCGTGCGGGGTCCTGGACGGGCCCAAGCCGTTGAGTATCCGCATGTGGACGTGCGGTGCGTGCGGTACCTGCCATGACCGTGACCTCAATGCTGCTCGGAACATCCTGGCCGCCGGGCGGGCGGACAGGCTAAACGCCTGCGGAGGGCCGGTAGGACCCGGCGTGGCGATCCCACGCCAGGCACGGCCCGTTGAAACAGGAACCCACCGGAACGCCGGCCACACCGGGTGCAAGCCCCGTGCCGCAGGCGCGGCCGGAATCCCCGTGCTTCAGCGCGGGGAGGATGTCAACGGTGAACCTCCTTCGTCGTCGGGTCCGGCCGGTCAGGCGCCGGCGTGCACATGGGCGGCCCAGAGGCCCGGACTGGTGGAGAACGCCGTCCGGCACTGCCGGACGGCGTGGTGGAGTGCCTCGGCCGTCCGGTCGGTGTCCAGCCCCGGCGCCCCGGCGGGCCGGCCGGCCCGCAGACCCCGGTAGAGCAGCCTGGTCATCCGGAGCGCCAGCAGGTCGTGCACCGGCCAGAGGGTGCCGACGGCATGGGCGTACCCGGCGAGCTGGAAGGCCGAGGTGATGTGGATCGCCTCGTCGGCCAGGTCGCCGGCGCCCCGGGCCGTCTCGCAGGCCGAGAGGACGGCGAGCCGGGCCGCGGGCAGGTCGAGCCGGGCGATCCGGCGGACCGTCAGCGGCGCCGTCCGGTGGTCGTGGACGAGGAGCCGGGCGTTCGACGGGTCCTGCGGCTCGCTGACGCCGTGGCAGGCGAAGTGCACGTGGCAGTGGCGGGGCAGCGCTTCGAGGACGCCCGCCAGGGTGGCCTCCTCGCCGATCAGCACCTCGGTCGGCAGCAGCCCGCGGAGCAGCTCGACCTCGCGCCGGGCGCCGGTGAGCGGACGGGCGCCCGGGGTCTCGGGCATCGCCACCGCGAGCAGGCCGTCGGCGCCCCCGGGCCCGTCCGGCGACGGCCCGTCCAGCGCCGACGGGCCCACCACCGACCGGCCCGGCTGCGGCCGGTCCGGCTGCGGCGCGGCCTCCCGGGCGCGGGCGTAGCCGAGCGCGCGGACGGTCGGGGTGTACGAGGAGACCACCCGGTCCAGCACCGTGCAGGGGCTCCCCTCGCTTGCCCCCGTACCGCGCCGCCCGTCGGGCGCCGCGCCGTCGTGGTGGCCCGCCGCGTGCAACGGCAGGGCCGAGAGCGCCCCGCCCGGCGACCACCAGATCCGGGGCCACGGGCCGTCGGGGGCTGCCCCGGACAGGCCGAGCCGGTCGAGCACCGGTCCGGTGACGTGGTCCCACGTCCAGCCGAGCACCTCGCCGATCACCGCCTGGGCCGCCCGGTCGGTGGCCGGATCCGCCGCCGCCGCCAGCGCCTCCTCCAGCCGGCGGACCTGCTCGTCCACCGCCTCCGGGGTGGCCGCCGCCAGCGGGACCAGCAGGACCTGACCCGACCACAGGACCAGCGCGTCGCTGCGGTACCCGCTGCAGTAGGCGAGCACCACCGGTCCTCGCTCGGAGGCCGCCGCCAGGACGGCCGGGGACGGCGGGGCGAGGAAGTCCGCGAAGCCCGGCAGTGCGCGGATCTCCGTCACCAGCCGCCCGAACCGCGCCGCCAGGGTGTGCCGCAGGTCGGTGCCCCCGGCCGGCAGGCCCGACCGTGCGTCGGCCGGGTCGGCGGCGTCGAGCGCGTCGATCCGCTCGCTCAGCTCGCGGAACAGCTCGGCGGCCGCGGGATGGGCACGGCGCAGCCGGCCCAGGCCGTCCCGGGCGGCGATGGTCCGGCCGAGCAGGACGCCCCGGCCCTGTTCCAGCAGTTGGACGGCGAGGACGAGGTCCCCGGTCTGGACGGCGCAGGCGGCCGCCTCGGCGGCCAACCCGTGCACCCGGGAGAGGCTGCGTTCCTGGTCGCCCCGGGCCAGCCGGCCCGAGGCGGCGAACGGCAGCAGCCGGACGGCCAGTTCGTAGCCGCGCAGCGCCTCCTCCCACCGTTCGCCGAGCGCCGCGCCGGCGCCCCACTCCCAGGCGGCCCGGACCCGTCCGTCGGCCGGCATCGCCTCGGTCAGGGCCGCCTGCCGGTAGGCGTCCGCGGCGGCCCGCAGCACGGCGGGGTCGCCGTCCCGCTGGTGCAGGAAGAGCAGGGCGTCGGCGTAGTGCCGCAGGTAGGTGCCGTGCGCCGCGGTGCCCTCGGCGCCGGCCCAGACGGCCCGGCCGAGGTCGCTCACCGCCCGGTCCAGGGCCTCGTCGTCCCCGGTCGTGCGGTGCTGGTCGAGCCGGGAGTTGCCGAGGTTGGAGAGCACCAGGGCGAGCCGGGGGTCGCCGTACGGGCTCACCTCGACGGCGCGCTCCAGCAGCGCGACGGCCTCGTCCAGGTCCGTCCGCTCCCCGGTCGAGTCGAACCGGGCCCGCAGCGCGTTGGCGAGGTGGTTCAGCCGGTCGCCCAGGGCCGGACTCCCGGGCCCGGTCAGCGCGAGGGCCTCGCGGGCCGTCGCGATCGCCTCCGCGGCCAGTGCCGGCTCGCCGGTCTCGCCGTGCCGGCTCTGCAGCACCACACCGAGGTTGGCCAGCCGGTCGACCCGGTCGGCGGGCCGGACCGGCCCCTCGTCGACGGCCCGGCGGGCCAGCTCGGCCGCCTCCCGGACGGCCTGCGGGTCGTTGGTCTGGAAACCGCGCTCGCGCAGGGTGACGGCGAGGTTGGCGAGGACCTCGCCGAAGATCTTCGTCCCGGGCCGCTGCCCGGCCAGCGCCTCGCGCAGCACCTCGACGGCCTCGTCCAGGAGTTCCACGTCACCGGTCCACTGCGCCAACCGGTGCAGCGCGTTGCCGAGGCTGTTCAGCCGGCCCGCGTACAGCGCGGCGTCCTCCTCCGGCAGTGCGACGGCGCGGCGGAGCAGTTCGACGGACTCCCGCAGCGCCACCAGGTCGTCGGTGGCCTCGGCGACCAGCCGCAGGGCCACGCCGAGCCCGGCCAGACACGCGCCGTGGCCCGGCTGCCCGGCCGGCGTCCCGGCCAGGGCCTCCCGGTTCACCCGGAGCATCTCCGCGCGATCGGCCGGGTCGCCGGTGAGGGTGCTCCAGGTCCGCAGGCCCTGGGCCAGGTTGTGCAGCGCCGGCAGCCGGGCTTCGTGGCCGGCCGGGACCACGGCCGGCACCGCGCGCCACAGCTCCAGCGCCTCCCCCAGCGCTTCGGTGTCGCCGCGGAGTTCGTGGACGGAGTGCAGCAGGTTGCCGAGATCGAGCAGCAGGGCGGCGCGGTCCGTCGGGTCGGCCCACCGACCGTCCAGCGCACGCCGGTAGGCGCTCTCGGCCCGCGCCAGGTCCTCCTCGCGGCCGGTGACCCGGAACCGCTCGGACAGCGCCCCGCCGAGGCCGGCCAGCGCCTCCCCCGCGGTGGGCGGCTGCTGCGGCAGTCCGGCCGCCCGGGCGAACATCGCCACCGCCCCGTCGAGGTCCGCCGGGCGGCCGTGGAGGTCGAACCGGCTCCGGTACCCGAGGGCGAGCAGCCGGACGTCCTGGGCCGCGGGCGGTTCGGCCGCCGCGCACCGGACCCCGAGGGTGATCAGGGCGTCCAGGTCCCGCCGGTCGCCGAGCAGTTGCCAGCGCACCAGGAGCGCCACCAGGAGGTTGCCCGCGCGGACGGACCGGCCCGCCTCGTCCGGCGGCGCGGTGCGCAGGTACGTCCGGGCGATCCGGACCGCCCGGTCCAGGGCCGCCCGATCGCCTGTTCTGAGATGGTGCAGCAGGAGTTCGGCGGCCGGATCCGCGCCGCCTCCCGTCACCGAAAGCCGCGTCTGCGAGACGATCACCCCCGGGGCGCTCCGTCGCGCCGATCAGCCTGCCCGCTCCGACTACCCGCACCTACCCCGCCGCGGCGGGTGGAGTCACCCGACACGATAGCGAACGTACCGTCAGAATCCCGTCGTTATACTGACCGAGGATCCGCAACGACGCCACGAAGGGGGCCGTGTGGTCGAGACGGAGAGCCGCGAGCCGGACCGCCCGAGGACCGGGCACGCACGGTTGGGGGAGTTCTGCCGGCGGCTGACCGGCGCGCCCGACTCACTCGACCTGGGCCCGGCGGGGCGCCGCCTCGTCGAACACCTCACCTCCCAACTGCGCGCCGGCCGACCGCCGGCGGAACTCGATGACGCCTTCGACGAGTTGGAGGAGCTGCTGCTGATGGCCGGGCACACCGCCGGGCTCGGCTCCTACCGCACCGCCCCCACCACCGGGCCCACCTACCGTGCCCTGCCGGTGGCCGGGCCGGGCCACCCGCCGCTGCACGTCCTGGCCTGCCCGCACGGCCACTGCGGCCGGGTGGAGGTGCCCGACGCCGCGCACGCCTCGCAGTGCCTGGTCTTCGGGCAGCCGCTGCGGGCGGTCGGACTCCGGTGACCAGCGCCTTCCTCAGCGCGCTGGGCGGCCGGATCGCCGAACGCTGGGTCGCCCTGCTCGCCCTCCCCGGCCTGCTCTACCTCGCGGCGCTGACCACCGCCGCCGTCCTCGGCCAGAGCCACTGGCGCGACGTCGGACGGCTCCGCTCGCGGCTCGACGACCTGGCCGCCGCGCCCGGCTCGCACAGTGCCGCCGTGATCGCCGTCGCCGCACTGGCCCTGCTGGTCGGCGCGGCCGCGATCGGGGCGGCCGCGCAGGCCCTGGGCACGGCACTGGAACTGCTCTGGTGCGCACAGGCCCACGGCCCGGTGCTGCGCCGGCTCGCCGACCGGCGGCTGCGCCGCTGGCGCAGCGCCGACGACGCGTACCGGTCCGCCCTGCTGGCGGCGGGCCGCGCCCGGATCGCCGGCGCGGCCGACGCCGACGACCTGGCCGACACCGCGGAGCGCCGGTACGCCGAGCGCAACCGGATCGCCACGGCCCGCCCGCGCCACCCGTTCCGCACCGGGGACCGGCTGGCCGCCCCCGGCCAACGCCTCTGGCGCGCCTACCGCCTGGACCTCGCGGCCGCCTGGCCGCACCTGTGGCTGCTCGCCCCCGACGGCACCCGCGCCGAGCTGCACACCGCCCGCCTCCAGCTGGCCGCCGCCACCCGGCTCTGCGCCTGGGGCGCCGGGTACCTGCTGCTGGGCCTCTGGTGGTGGCCGGCCGCCCCCGTCGGCGCGGCCGCCGTCGGCATCGGCCTGCGCCGGGGGCGGGACGCCGCGGTGGCGTTCGCGGACCTCACCGAGGCCCTCGCCGACCTGCACGTCCGCGAGCTGGCGCAGTCGCAGGGGATCGACTGCCCCGACGGCTTCGACCGGGCGGCCGGCGAACGGCTCTCCCGGGCCCTGGCCAAGGTGGACTGAGCCGGCGTCACGCCCGGGGCGGGGTGAGCGTCCCGTGACGGGGATCGACGCCGTCGCCGCCGGGCGGGTCAGCGACCCGGCGCGCGGCCTTCTGCGCGGATACCGCCGACGCCCCGACCGCGGCCAGCAGCGGTACCCCGCGCGCGAGGGGCGAGCGGACGGTGCACAAACTCAGACGTGGCAACGCACGTTGACGAGAAGCGTGTCCCCGGGCAGGTCGTCGCCGCAGTCGATCAGCTCACGCGGCGCGCCCGCGCACCTGCCGATCACCTCGGGTTCCCGCGCGACCGCCTCGTCCACTTCGGCCACCGTCGAGCCGGGCAGACATACGATGATCGACATTCCAGCCACTCCGGGATCCTGGACACCGGCGCGGCCGCCGACGACCCGGCGACCCGGACCACGGCTCCTCGCCCGGTTGCGGGCCCTGACGAGGACGGCCGTCGGGTGGGGCACGGCCCGGTGTCAGCCGGCGGTGACCCGCAGGTTGGCGAGGACGGCCGAGCCGTCGGCGGTGGTGGCGAGCACCCGGCCGGAACGGTGCCGGAACGTCAGCGCGCCGCCGTGGTGGCGCAGGCCCACCGGGGACGCGGCCGCGGTCGCGTTCGGGAGGAGCAGTGTCCGCAGTCCCTCCGTGGCGCTCGCGGTGCCGGTGCGGACGCGGACGGTGCCGTCGGCGGCCGGGGCGAGGGTCAGTGCCCAGTGGTCACCGTCGACGACCGGTCCCGCCGCGGCGACGCCCTCGACGAGTTGCTCCGTGTGTAGCCGGTCGGTCGACCAGCGCAGCGCGGTGCGGCCCTGCGCCGGCTCCGGTTCGGCGGTCAGCAGCCGGCCGCCCGCCAGCAGCGCCGAACCCTCGGTGAGGTGCTCGGTGTCCAGCCCGGTGCGCGCGCGCAGCTCCCAGCCCGGCTGGTCCCAGCGCCACAGCTCCGTCAGCACCCCGCCCCCGGGCAGGCGGGAGGACACGACGGACGCGCAGGACGTGGGCGTGCGCACGACCGGGCCGACCGGCCGTTGCCCGCCGCCGAGTTCGCGCCACACCACGGTCGGACGCGCTGCCAGGGTGTCGAGGACGGCGATGCCCTCCTCGTCCACGGTCAGCAACTGCCGGCCGTCGAAGGACGGCGCGAGCGCGCGCACCCGCAGGGTGCTCCAGTACCGGACGGCGCGGGTGCCGAGGTCCAGCCGGGAGATCTCGCGGACCTGCCCGTAGCGGGCCACCAGCAGGGCGGTGCCGCCGTGGTCGGCCAGGACCAGCTCGTCCGCCGGGACGTCCCAGCGGGCCCGCACCCGGCCGTCGGGCCCCAGCAGCCGCACCCCCGCCTGACCGCAGGCCACCAGCAGCAAGCCCGACTCCAGCCGCACCGCGTCCAGGACCGGGAGCGTCCCGGGCCGGTCCACGAAGGCCAGGTCGCTCCCGGCGTCGGCCGTGGGGCCGGTGGCGCGCCGCGGTCGCGGCAGGTCCGCCGCCGCCAGGGGGTCAGCGCGCTTCATCAGCTGCTCGAACAGGGCCTGTTCGGTGCGCCGGTGGAGCCTGCCCGCGTCGCCGAAACCGCCGTCCCGGACCACGGCGCGGACCGCCGCCGTGGCGAGCTCCCGGTCACCCGCCGGGTCCGCGCCCGGCAGCTCGGCCAGCGCGGTGGCCAGCGCGGACCGGCCGGTCGTCCGCGCGCGAACACCCTCGCCGGCGTCGGCGGCGCCGTACGAGCCGTCGCCGACGTCCTCCAGGACGGCCAGCGCGAGCGCCCGGGTCGCCTCCCCTGCGCCGAGGGCCAGCAGGTGGGCCAGTGCCCGGCCGCGCGCCGGGCCGCCGAGCGCGACCGCGTCACGCAGATCCGCGACCACCGTGGGCCGCAGCGCCTCGTCCGGCCAGGCCGCTTCGACCGCGCCCAGCCGGTCGCCGCCCGCCCGGCAGTGCTCGACCCAGGCGGTGCGCAGCTCGCGCCCGGCCTGCGGGTCGTCGGCGCTCAGCCGGTCGACCGCGCCCGCGAAGGCGGCCCGCCGGTGCGCCGTCCGGATCGCCCGATCACGCTCGCCCGCCCGCCACCAGAGCCGCACCACCAGGTCGGCGGCCAGGTCACGGCCCTCGGCGAGTTCGGCGGCCTGGGCCGCCCGGCCGTGCCGGTCCAGCAGGGCGATCGCCTCGGCCGGGGTGTCCAGCAGGTCGGCCAGCACGAACGCCGCCTCGTCGATCCGCCCCTCGCGCTCCAGAGCGGTGGCGGCCTGCCGGTAGAGGTCGGCCAGCATCGACTTGACGGTCGGTCCGGACAGCGGCGAGACCCCCGCCGGCTCGCCGACGGTGGGCGTCGGGCGCAGCGGGCCCGCGTGGCGTCGGGGCAGTCCGAGCGAGAGCCACCCCTGTTCGGCGCTGGAGGATTCGCCGGCCAGGCGCAGCGCGTCGCGCAGGGCGTCGTCCCAGCGGCGCTGCTCGAAGGCGCGGGTCAGCTCCCGCAGGTAGCGGGCGTGGCGAGCGTGGACGAGCCCGCCGGCGGGGGTGCGCATGGCGAGGCGGGCGAGCAGGCCACCCAGCAGGGGCCGGCGGGCCCGGGGCGGCCGGGCGGCGGCGCGCGGGACGGGCTTGCCGGGCTTGCCGGGCTTGCCGGGCTTGCCCGCACCGGAGGTACCGGACGTACCGGCGGTGTGGTACCGGCGTCCCCGTCCCCCGAGGACCGCGACGGCGGCGACCAGGGCGAAGACGAACCCGCCGGGGTGGAGGCCCTGACCCAGGAACAGGTGAACGGACCAGAAGGCCATGACCACGACGGCCACGGCCATCAGGGCGGTCACCGTCACGAACGCCAGCCGTCCCGACGCGTCCCCCCACCGGGGCCGGCGGAACGACCTGGCCAGGCGGGACAGCGGTAGCCGGCGGAGCCACCTGAGCAGCCGGGACAGCGGCCGAGGTCGGCCGTCGGCCGGGGCCGCCTCGGTCAGGCGACGGGCCCGCTTCGATCGTGCCCCGATGCCCGCCGCCGCCCGCAGGTCCGACCGGGCGGGCCTCGGCAGGTCCTCGGCGACGGGCTCGGGTTCGGCCACCGCCCCGACCGGCGCGAGGCGGTGGAGGGTGAGCCCGGCCGGGTCGAGCCAGCCCGACGGGTCCAGCGGCGCCAGCTCCGCGATCCGGTGCGTCGTCACCGCTCCCGCCGTGGTGAGAGCGAGTCGGCCGGCCGGTACCGGGGCGCCCTCGGTACCGACGGCGGCCAGCCCGCCGCCGCCCGGGCGCCGCAGCGGCAGCCCGGGCGCGCCGTCCACCCGGATCCCTACCGGCTCGGCGAGGACGAACAGCCAGCGGCCGTCCGGGAGCCGGCGCAGGTCGGCGCCGTCCTCCCAGTGGGCCAGGACGCGCTCGGCGGCCTCGGCCGCGCCGATCACCGGGACGTCCAGGACGAAGCCGGCGGCGGTCACGGTGGCCCGAAACGCTGCGGCCGTTGCGCTCACTGCTCACTCCCGAGGTGGTGGTGGATGCGGCCGGTGTTGGCGTCGCCGACCACGACCCGACCGGGGCGCGGTTCGACGGCGAGCAGGGGCAGGGTCGGGTGGACGACGGGCGGGGCCGAACCGCCGGAGAAGCGGCTGAGCGTGCGGGTGCCGTCCGCCCGGATGCTGCGCACCAGCCGGCCGCTCCGGGTGCAGGTGATCAGTGCCGGGAGCACGCCGTCGTGGACGAGGCCGACCACGTCGGCCTGCTCCCGGAACGAGAGCCGGAAGGGCTCGCCCTGCCGGCAGCGCAGCACCCAGCTCCTGCCGTCCTCGGACCAGCCCTGGGTGGTGCCGCCGTGGACGACGTGCCGGGCCCGCTCCGCCTCGGGTGCCAGCGGGTGCTGGAACAGCCGCCGCTCCCGGCACCGCTGGAAGCCGCGCTCCTCCGCTCCCGGGGCCAGCGGCCCGTCGTCCCGGGCGCTCCCGTCCCGCGCGATCCGCCACCACCGGCCGCCCAGCGGGCAGAGCAGGTCGTCACCGTCGCGCAGCACCGGCCGGACCGGGCCGGTGAGCAGGTTCTCCAGCAGGGCCCGGTCGAGCCCGAGCGCGCCCAGCTCGGCGGTGTACGCGCCGCTCTCCCCGAGCGGGCGGCCACTGACGTACGGGACGAGCCGCTCGCCCCTGATCTGCAGGGCGATCAGGCGTCGGCCGATCCGGCCCGCCGCGACGACCGGCCCGTGCAGGTGGTGGCGGCGGGCCTGGAGCGGGCCGGGGTGCTGTGACGCGCTGCTCGGCAGGTTGACCGCGAGCAGCGTGGTGGCGTGCGCACCCCGCAGCAGCAGCGTGCGGGCCTCGGTGGTGAAAGCCGGCGACGCCCGCCCGGTCGTCCCGGCCGGGAGGGCGACGACCGCCGGCGCGACCCGGCGGAACTCGGCGCCGCGCAGCGCCCGGACGGCGATCTGCGTGGGGGGCAGCGGCAGGTCGACGCTCGTCCGCGCGAGGCGCACGGTGACGCGGACGGCGCCGTCCGCGCTCCAGCCGCTCGGCTCGCTCGCCAGGACCAGCTGATGGGAGCCGAGCCGGTCGGCCAGCCGGGGTGAGGTGAACAGCCAGGCCCGGTCGGCGGCGTCCAGCCCCTGCTGCGCCTGCCGGACGTCCTCGGGTGTCGGGTCGGCGTGCCGCCGGGCGTCGAGCCAGCGCGGCAGCAACTCGGGGAGGTCGCCGGTGAGCCAGTGGCCGGGCGGGTCACCGAGGATGCCGACGACCAGCTCGGCGCCGCGCGCGGCCGCCCGGCGGTGCAGGACCAGCAGGGCGGCGAGCTGGACGAGCCGGCCGGCGCCGGCCTGGCCGGGGCCGGTGTCGACCAGCACCACGGTCCGGCCGCGGACCATCGGGGCACGGAACTCGGCTGCCAGGTGCAGGAGTTCACCATCGGCGAGACGGCGCAGGAACTCGTCGGGGGCCTCGTCGGCGAGCAGCCACTCCGAGGGGAGCAGCTGATCGGGCCGGCCGGAGCGGGCGAGCCCGCCGAACCCGTCCGGGGTGCCGCGGTCGTCGACGGCAGGCTCGCGCTCGCCGATCAGGGCGTCCAGACGGCGTAGCAACGGGCCCAGGGCGACGGCGAGTTCCGGCGTCAGCGCGGCGAGGCCGGCGGCCCACGGGGCCAGCGCGGCGGGGAGACGGGTGGTCATCGCGGGGCACTCCCGGTGGACGGGGCGGGCACGGCCGGGTACCCGGCGCTCGCGTCCCCGGTGTGCGGGGCCGTGGTGTGCGGGGCCGTGGTGTGCGCGTCGCCGCTGCTCGCGTCCCCGGTGTACGCGTCCCCGGTGTACGGGTCCAGCGCGGCCGGGTCGGTGGTCGGGGGCGGCGGGTCGGCGACCAGGGCGTGACCGGGGAGCAGCACGCAGAGCCGGTCGCCCTCGGCGCCCACGGCGGTGCGCCAGAGCGCGGCGGTCGGCCGGGGGCGGCCGGTGGTGGGCACCAGCACGCCCGCGTCGAGGCCCAGGTAACGGGTACCGTCCGCCCAGGGCAGGTCGGTTTCGGCCCCGAGGACCAGCAGCGCGCCGTCGCCGGCGACCACGCCGAGCCGGGCGCCGCCGACCAGCCGCTCGCGCGCGGCCACGGCCAGCGCGGGCACGGCGGCACCCAGGGCGAGCACGGCGGCGGCGGGCAGCGGCGGCTCGCGGCGCTCCCAGCGGAGTGCGAAGGACGGCGGGGCGGTGACCGTCACGAGGGGGCGACCGCCGCAACCAGCTCGGCGCGTATCCCGGCCAGGGCGCCCGACAGGTCGGCCGGGTCGAAGCCGGCGTCGATCTCGCGCAGTGCCGCCTCCAGCCGCAGCCGGGAGTCGCGCCCCTCGGGAAGGGTGCGGTGCGCGGCCAGCAGCGCGCCACCGGTGCGGACGAGCCGCTCGGCACGGGCCGCCGAGCTGCGGGACAGTTCCTCGGCGGCGTGCACCAGGCTGCGGTTGGCGGCCTTCTCGACCAGATCGGCGAGGGTGTCGCGGGCCTGCGCCTGGGCGTCGGCCGTGGGGGCGACCAGCGGCAGCACCCACAGGTCGCGGGCCGAGGCCGTGGTCCGGCCGTCGAGCACGGCGGCGGCGGCGACCAGCTTCTGCGAGCGGACCGCCCGCCGGTCGCTGATCGGCACACCCGCGGCGCGCAGCCGGCGCAGCGCGGCGGCCACCAGCGGGGTGACGTCGTCGAGGTCGCAGGCACGGGCGGCGGCGGCGAGCCGGTCGAGAGCGCCGAGCCGGTCGGCCGGACCGGCGAGGTCGCTCGGGTCGGTCAGGTCACGCGCATCGGTCAGGTCGCGCGGGTGGAGCGGGGCGGTCGCGGGCCGGCGGCCGGCCTCCAGCAGCTCCTCCAGCCGCGCGTCCGCCACCGGCTCGACGAAGACCCGGGCCAGGAAGCGGTCGGCGAAGGCCGCGAGCGCCGGATCGTCCGGCAAGTGGTTGGCCGCGCCCACACAGACCCGCAGCGGGCTGTGCACCACGGTGCGGCCGCGCCGGAAGACCCGCTCGTTGAGCAGGCCGAGCAGGGTGTTGAGAACAGCGGTGGAGCCGAGGAACACCTCGTCGAGAAAGGCGATCTCGGCCTCGGGAAGCATCCCGGCGGTATCGAACTCGACCCGGCCCTCGCGGAGTTGACGAAGGTCGACGGGGCCGAACAGCTCGTTGGGCTCGGTGAACCGCCCGAGCAGGTACTCGAAGTAGCGGCCGCCGAGCTGCCCGGCGATCCGGCGGACCGCCTCGGACTTCGCCGTGCCCGGTGCGCCGACGACCAGCAGGTGCTCGCCGGCGACCGCGCACAGGACCACCACCTCGGCCACGGTCTCGCGGTCGATCATGCCCTGCCCGGCGGCGGCGACGGCGGAGCCGATCAGCTCGGCATCGGCGGCGCGGGCGGCTGCGGTGGTACTGGTCTCGGTCACGAGCACCGGAGTCTACGGGCGGCTCCGACACGCCCACCAACCGGTTTTCCGGGCGGGTCACCGCGCACGGGCCCGACGAGCGCCCCCGGCGCCCACTCAGTCGCGCAGGCCCGGCCAGCCATCCCGGTTCGTGCGCGACTCGTAGTCGTAGCGGGTGAGCCGGTCCCACTCCTCGCCGGTCACCTGCTCGGGCCTCCGGCAAGAAGTCCAGCGTCACTGATCCGAAGGCCGGACCCACGGAGCGACTCGCTGATCAGGAGCCGCGTCCTCGCGCCAGTACCTCAGAACGGTCTCCTGCACGATGTCCAGGCGACCTGCGGCGATGAGGCACGAGGCAGGCTCCGTCCCGCCCGCGTCCGCTTCGAAGGCGACCAGCACGGGCGGCCTTCCACCAAGCAGGCCGGTGACTGTCGCCAGCTCCTCGGACGTGGGTGAGCGAAAGAGAGGATCCTGGAAGTCCGCAGGGCATCTGACGAAGAGCGGGCCGCCGAAGACCAGCTCCAGGCCGTGGTGGTAGGTGAGGTCGTGGTCGGCAGCGAGCCGGAACTGCCCACGGTCCCAGGCGACGACGTCCCAGTCCCACCAGGACCCTTCGGGGAGTTCGATCGCTGCATGCGGTCGTTCGGCGTTCACTTCAGGCCCCCAATCCGTTCGAACGGAACGACAGGCTACACAGCCCCTCGACGCCTCGGCCTGACGTGTTGGATACCTGAGGTGTCCGGTTAGGCTTCACCCATGGCGAGCCGGCACCGTTCGACGGGTTTCACCGAGGCCCAGCTGTCGATCATTGACGAACTGAGCGCCCTGCCGTTCCCCGAGCAGGAAGGCAGACCGGGAATGGGCGGCGGGTGGGGTGGGCCCGGATACCACCTGGCCGTGCTCCGGGAGAGCCAGGACTTCTGGGATGACCGTAGTGAGGAGACCGTCGAGGCAGCCGAGAAGGAGCTGGAAGCCGATCTTGACACCTTGGCGGCCGTGCTGACCGCCCGTTGGGGCGCCCCCACGACAGTCGATCTGTGGCCGTATCTCGGGTTCGACAGTCCAGACCCCGAGTTCATGGCTCCCGAGCCGCTGGGCTTCCTGTGCAACGTCGCCGGCAGCATGCGGATGTGGCAGCCGCCGTCCTCCGGTCGATGGCTCGCGCTGGCCATCGGCCAGGCGGATCGGGAGCTGCCTTTCGAACTGCTCGCCGCGATCGGTGAGGCGTCCTCGCTCCCGGGATGAGCCGGCCCGGAGGCCGCCACCCACAAGATCGTCATGCGAGTTGAAACCGGGCAGCATCCGGATCGCTGCGTGCCTGTCCACCCCATCAGCGAAGCAGCCGGTGGCGTTGAGGTGTTCGCTCCGCCGCAGCAGGTGACAAGGCCGACTGTCCGACCCGACGCGACCGACCCGATAATGGCGTCATGATCGACAAGCAGCTGCGCGTGGTACTGGCCGAGGACTCCGTCGTCCTCCGGGACGGGATGGTCGAACTGCTGGGTGCCCGTGGGTGCGAGGTGGTCGCCGCCGTCGGCACGGCCCCCGCGCTGCTCGCCGCCGTCGCGGAGCACCGGCCCGACGTGGCCGTGGTGGACATCCGGATGCCGCCCACCCACACGGACGAGGGCATTCGCGCGGCCGTGGAGCTCCGGGCGGGCGCCCCCGAGGTCGGCATCCTGGTCTTCTCCCAGCACGTCGAGACCGCCTGGGCCGGCCGGCTGCTGGCCGGCGGCGCGGCGGGGATCGGGTACCTGCTGAAGGAGCGGGTCGCCCGGACGTCCGAGTTCGTGGACGCGCTGCACCGGGTCGCCGAAGGCGGTACCGCGCTCGACCCCGAGGTGGTGACCCGGCTGCTGCGGGGCGGCCGGCGCAGCCGGGTGGACGCGCTGACGCCACGCGAGCGCGAGGTGCTGGAACTGATGGCGCAGGGCCACTCCAACCGCTCGATCGCCACGCGGCTCGTGGTGTCGGAGCGGGCCGTGGAGAAGCATGTCGCCGCCGTCTTCACCAAGTTCGACCTCCCGGCCACCGAGGCGGACAACCGGCGGGTCAAGGCGGTGCTCACCTACCTCTCCTCCACCGGGGCGGTCGGCGACCGCCACCTCTGATCGCACGAGCCGCACCGCCAGGTCACCGCCCGGGCGGTTTGCCGGCCGAGCGCTCCCGGGTAGCGCCGAACACCCCGACCAGCCCCCACGCGCCACCGGAGCGGGCGCCACTTGCGGACCACGCGCGCCGGAGGGGCGGACCGTGCACTCGTACCCGACGGTCAGGTGGACTCGAACGGCAACGGCGCAGCCTCTCCGCAGGCCCGGCCGACGACCCGACGCCCGGTCTGCTCCCCCCAGCCCTCGGGCAACGGCTCATCCCACCAGGGGTTCTCCTCCCAGGACTCCGCGGCGAGGGGAGTCGTGTCCGGGAAGGACCGACGGATCTCAGCGAGCACCCCGGGGTCGACGGTCGCCAGCTGCCAGGACGAACTGTCGAATTCCCTCAGCAATATGATCAGTTCAGTTCCCGCATAGTCCGCGAAGTCCGCGTTGACCGCCTGAAGATCCGAAGGCAGCAGAGCCAGCAGCTCAAGCGTCCCCACCCCACCCTCGGAGAGCTTCACGATTCCGGAGAGCCAGTCGTCGTCCTCGTCGGCTCGCATCCGCCAGGTCAACCCCATCCCGAAACTCCCCAGCCGCACCAGGAGTTCGTTCACCGTGACGTAGCGCCGTCCAGTCGGCGCCCAGGGCACCGGATCGTCGTCCCTCCAGGCCTCGAACTCCACCCGTTCCATCGCGCCACTCGCAGCTCCGGTCTCCATCCGGCGACCGTACTCAGGCCGCCGGATGCCTGCCTCCCGTTCTCATCCACCTCGACGACCTCCTGCGCGACACCTTCGGCCGCACCGTTCTTGGCGGCCGTCGATTCCGTTCGACGGCCCTCCTTCGGACGCGGGCGCCGGGTGCACCGGCCGGAGTAGGAAGTCGGACCGGCCGACTTCCTGCTCCTCGTTCTACTCCTCGTCAGAGCGAGCTCGGTAGCTCGGCGGTGACGACGGTCGGGCCGCCCGGCGGGCTCTCCAACCGCAGGACGCCGTCCACGGCGGCGAGCCGCTCGCGCAGCCCTGCGAGGCCGGTGCCACCCCGAGCCGCCGGGTCGGCCGCACCCGGCGCGGCGGGCGGGCCCGCCCCCGGGCCGGCCCCGAAGGCGGCGCCACCGCGTCCGTCGTCACGCACCGTCAGCCGGACCCGGCCGTCGGCGGCGGTCGCCGACAACTCGGCCGCCCGGGCTCCGCTGTGCTTGGTGACGTTGGTGAGCAGCTCGGCGGCGCAGAAGTAGACGGCCTGCTCGATCGCCGTGTCCGGCCGCTCCCGCAGATCCAGCCGGACGGTGACCGGCACGGCCGAGCCGGCGGCCAGCCCGGGCAGGGCCTCGCCCAGGCCGCCGTCCAGGGCCACCGGGTGGATGCCCCGGGTGAGCCTGCGCAGCTCGGCGATGCTGTCGTCGGTCTGGCCGCGCGCCCGGTCGACCAGGGTGCGCAGGCGGGCGAGGTCGGCCTGCGCGGGGGCGGGGTCGAGCACGTCGTCGGCCAGCGAGAGGGTGATGGCGAGGGCGACCAGCCGGGCCTGGGTGCCGTCGTGCAGGTCGCGTTCCAGGCGGCGGAGCCGGTCGGTGTTCTCGGTGAGGAGCGTCGCCCGGGCGGATTCGAGCGCGCGGACCCGCTGCTGGGCACGGGCCGGGCCGAGCAGCAGCCGGGCCAGGCGCCGGTTCGCCGCGCCGAGCGCACGGTTGGCCCCCGGCACGGCGGCGAGCACGGCCAGGCCCAGCAGGACGGCGGCGGCGTCCAGCAGGCCGGTGGGCCGGTCGCCCGGCTCCAGCAGCCGTGCCCAGAGCGGGAATCCGATCAGCCAGCCGCAGCCGAGCGGCAGGACGACGGCGGCGGCGAAGCCGAGCAGGCCCAGCGGCAGGCGCAGCAGCAGGTAGAGCAGGGCCCGCCAGGCGACCGGGTCGGCCAGGACGGCGCGGCCGCGGGCGAACACGCCGTCCTGGGCCGGCAGCGGGGCCGGGGGTTCGACGTGCTCGCCGAGCAGTGCGCCCACCAGCTGGCGATGGAACGCGCCGAGGCCGCGCGTGCCGTGGAGGGCGGCGACCACGAACGGCAGGCCGAGGACGGTGAGGGAGAGCAGCGCCCCCGCGTAGAGGACGGCGAGCGCGTAGGCGCCGCCCAGGACGGCGAGCGGCAGGCCCGCGACGGCGAAGAGCAGCTCGCCGCCGGGGACCGTGAAGTACCGCCGCCGGCCCGGGCCCGCCGGCGGACCGCTTCCCCGCCACCGGTCAACCACGGCCGCCGCCGACCAGTTCCGTGGCCGGGCCGCCGACGGCGCGCAGACCGGTGCCCAGGATGGCGGGCACGGTCAGCGCTGCCGCGCCGAGGGCGATCCACCCGCAGGTGGCCACCGGGACGGCCGGCAGGGCGGAGCCGGTGAGCGCCGTGCTGAAGGCCGCCGAAGCGGTGGCGGCGACCGCCGCACCCAGCAGGACCCCGATGGCCGTGGTGAGCACGGCCTCGACGGTGAGCATCCGCAGCAGCTGGCGGCGGGTCGCGCCGACCAGCCGGAGCAGGGCGAACTCGCGCCGGCGGTCGGCGGTCAGCGCCACCAGCGTGTTGACCGTGGAGACGGCGGCGAAGCAGACCAGCATGGCCAGCTCGGCCTGGCGCAGCCAGACGTCGGTGGCCGAGGTCACGGAGGTGCCGCCGGCCGCCGCCCGGCTCGCCGCGTGCGCTGCGGTGCTTGTCATGATCGACATGGTGCCCGAGAGGCCGACGAGGAGCGCAACCGGCACCACGGCGGCGGACAACCGGTGCGCGTAGCCGCGCAGATTGGCGTCGGCCAGCCAGCCGGAGCGCGGCGCCGCGATCCGCACCGGCGCGCCCAGCACGGCGGCGACCACGCGGGCCGCGAGCGGGCCCAGCAGGGCGACGGCGACCAGCAGCACCACCGAGGCGAGCAGGGCCGCCTGCCCGGCCTTGTCCGGCTGGTCGGCCGGACGGGTCGCGGCCAGCCGGAGCAGCAGCCCGCCGCCGACCAGCGCACCGGCCCCTGCGAGCAGCCGCACCGGCCCGGTTCGGCCGTGCTCGGTCGAGGTCGCGGTCAGTGCGGCGGCGGGCGCGATCCGGGAGATCCGCCGGGCGGCGACGGCGCTCGCGGCCAGGCCGACGAGCAGCGCCGCCGCTAGCGCGACCAACATCGGCAGCGGCGTGCCCGGCACCCGCACGGCGGGCGCGGCCATCCCCTGCCGCTGCAGCGCGGCGAGGAAACGGCGGGCGGCGATCGCGCCGGCCGCGCAGCCGGGTACCGCCATCAGCAGGACGGTCGCGACCACCTGGCCGCGCACCAGCCGCCGGACCTGCCGGGGCGTCGCGGCGACGGTGCGCAGCAGCGCCAGCTCACGGTGCTGGCGGCGAACGGCGAAGCCCAGCGCGTTGACCACCACGAAGAAGGCGACCACCACGGCGATCTCGCCGAAGGCGCCGGCGATCACCATCAGCCCCGGACCGGCGGAGGCCCGCTCGGCGGCGGGAGTGGCGGCCGCGGCGGCGAAGAGGGAGCCGAACAGCGTCACCGTGGCGAGGGCGAGGAAGAGCGCGGCCGCCGAGCCGGCGAAGGCGGCGGGGCTGCGGCGGAGCTGCCCGAGCGCCAAGGTCACGACGGCGCCGAAGGCCGGGCGGCTCACCCCCGACGTGGTGCGGGCGGCGGCCGGGGTCGACGCGGACGGGCTCGGGGCGGACGGGCTCGGGGCGGACGGGCTCGGGGCGGGCATCGCGCTCACCCGCCCAGCCGGCTCAGGCGCTCGCCGACCAGCGCCGCCGTGGGCCGCTCCAGCTCGTCGACCACCAGGCCGTCGGCGAGCAGCAGGACGCGATCGGCGTAGCCGGCCGCCACCGGGTCGTGGGTGACCATCACGCAGGTCTGCCCGTCCCGGTCCACGCCGGTCCGGAGCAGGGCGAGGATCTCGTGACCGGTGGCCCGGTCGAGGGCGCCCGTGGGTTCGTCGGCGAAGAGCACGTCCGGGCGGGCGACGAGGGCCCGGGCGATCGCCACCCGCTGCTGCTGGCCGCCGGAGAGCCGCCCCGGCCGGTCCCGCTCCCGCCCGGCCAGGCCGACCCGGGCGAGCGCGTCCAGCACGGTGGCCCGGTCGGGTCGGGCACCGGCCAGCCGGCCGGGGAGCTCGACGTTCTGGGCGACGGTCATCGCGGGCATCAGGTTGAACGCCTGGAAGACGAACCCGACCCGGCGGCGGCGCAGTTCCGCCAGCCGTCGCTCGGACAGCCGGGACACCTCGGTGTCGCCCCACCGGACGGTGCCGCGGGTGGGGCGGTCCATGCCGGCGAGACAGTGCAGCAGGGTGGTCTTGCCCGACCCGGAGGGCCCCATCACCGCGGTGAACGTGCCGGGCGCGAATGCCACCGACACCCCGCGCAGCGCCTGGACGGCGGCGGCGCCGCGGCCGTACGCACGGTGCAGGTCCTCGGCACAGGCCGCGGGCCGGGCCGACGGCGGGCCCCAGTCCGCCGGTGGTGACGGGGCCGTCGTGCTTCTGGTGGTCATCGCTTCAGCCATGTCCTCATCGTCGGCGGACCGGGCCCGGCGATCGATCGTGCCCACCCCCGAATCCGGGGTTCGGAAAACCGAACCCCGGGCCGGACCAGCAGCATTCCGCCGCCCGGCACCGGGCCCGCCCCCGTCGGCGGAAAAGGGCTGGAGGGGCGAGGTTCGGGGCTGGTACGTTGCACGCGACCGTGACGCCGCCCGAGGAGGTGAGACCCGTGAACGCTGGATCGATACGGGTGCTCCCCCTTGCCGTCACGACCGGGCGATCGACGTAGGTGTCGCCGGGAGCGCCTGGACAACAAGGCACTCCCGAAAGGCAACACCCGTGCACTCTCCGCAGTTCACCGCCGAGTCGTCGTCGAACGGCATGCTCGAACGCGACTTCACCGTGGGCGAGGTCCCCGGCGTTCTCTGGTCACCGGCCTCCGGCGCCGATCGCGCGCCCCTGGTCCTGATGGGCCACGGCGGCGGCAACCACAAGAAGCATCCGGCGATGGCGGGCCGGGCCCAGCTCCTCGTAACCGGCTGCGGCTTCCACGTCGCCGTCATCGACGCGCCCGGGCACGGCGACCGGCCGCGCACCGCGCACGACGAGCGGGAGATCGCCGAGCTGTACCGGGCGAGGTCGGCGGGCGAACCGGAAGGGCCGATCGTCGTCCGCTACAACGCGCATCTGGCGGAGCTCGCCGTACCCGAGTGGCGGGCGACCCTGGACGCCCTCCAGGAACGTCCGGAGATCGGCGCCGACGGGCCGGTCGGCTACTTCGGTCTGAACATGGGCACCGCGATCGGTGTGCCGCTCGTGGCGGTCGAACCCAGGATCACGGCCGCGGTGTTCGGTCAGCACTGGCCCGATGTCCTGGCCGAGAAGGCCCGGCAGATCACCGTCCCGATCGAGTTCGCCCTGCAGTGGGACGACGAACACATCCCGCGCGAGGCCGGTCTCGCACTGTTCGACGCCTTCGCCTCGACGGAGAAGACGCTGCACGCCAACGCCGGCAGGCACAAGGAGCTGCCCAGGTTCGAGGCCGACAGCGCGGTCCGGTTCTTCGCCCGGCACTTCGGCCGGGCGGTCACCTCGGCGGCCTGACGCACGCGGGCTCCGGACAGGCTCTGGTGCCCCACCGCCTCCGGGCGGAGCAGGAATCGGCGGGGCCGCGACGGCCCACCGTGCGCCGGAAGGGCCGTGTCGTCGCGCCCCGGCGCGGCCCGGCGCGATAGGAATGGCACCCGGAGCCGAACCGAGGCGGAGGCACGAGTGCCGGTGAACCACCGAATCACAGCACAACTGCGCGACCTGCGAGTCGAGTTGGCGCCCGGCGACAAACCACCGGCGCTGGTCGCAGCCGTCGCCGCGGGCGGGGCCGCTCCGCTCGGCGCCCTCGCCGAGCTGGCCGCGCAGCAGCAGCGGATCATCACCTCGGACCGCCGCAGCCTGCTGCTGCTCGCCACCCGGTGCGCCGACCGGCCGCTCGGCGCCTGGTTCGCCGCGCTCGCCGAGGGCGAGAGCACGGCCCTCGGCCTGCTGCCCGCGCTCGCCGCCGCCTGCGGGTCGGATCCGGGCCGGAGTGCCGCCCGGCCTCCGCTGCCGGGCTGCCAGGCCTATCCCGCCTACCTGGCCTGGCTGGCGCTCAACGGGCGGCCGGATGCCGTCGCGGCCGCACTGGTCGCCAACTTCGCCGCCTGGGGCGGCTACTGCGCCGCCCTCGCCGAGGCGCTCCGCCGGCGTCACGGGTTCGACGACGAAGCCTGCGCCTTCTTCGACTTCTTCGCCCGACCGGCCACCGCACTGGAGGAACAGGCCGCGGCCGCCCTGGCCCACCAGGACGTCGAGCCGTCCGACCCCGACCCGTCCGCCGGCCTCCACGCGGCGACGCTCAATGCCGCGGCACTCCCCGCCGGCACGCTCACCGCCGCCCGCGAGTACGGCCGGCTGCTCCAGGCCTACGAGCGGCTCTTCTGGGAGACGCTCACCGCCCCGCCCACCGGCTGACCACCGACGCTCCGCAGCCCCGATACGCCGGGCACGCCGCCCCGTTCACCGAACCGACCGGAGCGCCACACCGGTTCCGAACGACGAGGCGCCCGGCGGTGCGGGCCGCCGGGCGCCTCGTCGACCTGCACGCCGTCGGATCAGGCCTGCCAGTGCGGCTTGCCGCTGACCATGCGGCAGTAGATCACCCGGCCGCCGGCCTCGTGGGTGCTCTTGCCGAGGTCGTCGTCGCGGCAGAACTGGCCCGCCCTGTAGCAGTTGCCGGCGTTGGAGCGGATCTCGCAGTCGCCGGCGGGTGCCTTGGTCTGTGTGGGCTCCGGCTCCGCCGGCGGCCTCGCGGTGGTGGCCCTGGGCTCGGGCGTCACCTTGCCGGCGGGCGACTGGGTCTTGGGCGCGGGCGACCGGGGCTCGGCCGTGGTCGGCGCGGGCGCCGGCTCCGCGGGCGGCACCGGCGCGGTCACGACCGGCGCGGGCGAAGACTCGGTCACCGTCGGCGCGGCCGTCGCGACGGGTACGGCCGGGGCCGTGACGGCGGGCGGGGTGGCAGCGGCCGTGGCACCGTCGGTCGCCGACGGGTCGCACCCGGTCAGGGCGAGACCGACGGTGAAGACGAGTCCGGCGACGGCGGCCAGGCCGCGACGGCCGCCGCGCATCCGTGAAGACATGAGAGGAGAACGCTCCGTTCCGATGAAAAGATGTTCGTGATTCAATCAGGACGGGATCACACCGCACGCACATCTCTCACACTTCGTTGGCAGATCGAGATCTGTCGGCCACGGAGCGTCAGCGACCGGCCGTCACCGCTCCTCGGGGCCGCCGAGCCGCGGAGCCACCGAGCCGCAGGGCCGCGGTCTCGGCCGGACAGGGCCTAAATACGCTGGTCCGGCCGCGTTTGCCCGGATTCGAACCTCGGCGTTGCGTACGGTCGGTGCCTTCCCGACCGAACCCCGGTCGGCGGGCCAAGGAGACCGGCTGCCGTGCAACGCAAGTGGTGGACCCTCATCGCCGTCTCGGTCGCGACGTTCATGCTGCTGCTCGACATCACGGTGGTGAACGTCGCCCTGCCGTCGATCCGCAAGGACCTCGGCGCCGACTTCACCGATCTGCAGTGGGTGTTCGACGCCTATGCGCTGTCCCTGGCCGCACTGGTGCTGACGGCCGGCTCGCTCGCCGACCGCCTCGGGCGGCGCCGGACCTTCGCCGCAGGCCTGGTGATCTTCTCCGCCGCCTCGCTGCTCTGCGCCCTGGCGCCGAACCCGACCTTCCTCAACGTGTCCCGCGCGATCCAGGGCGTCGGCGGCGCGGTGATGTTCGCGGTGTCGCTGGCCCTGGTCGCCCAGGAGTTCCCGCCCGGCCGCGAGCGGGGCACCGCGATGGGCCTGTACGGGGCGACCATCGGGGTGGCGGTCGCGGTCGGCCCGCTGGTCGGCGGGGCGCTGACCGACTCGCTCGGCTGGGAGTGGATCTTCTACCTCAATGTGCCGATCGGGGTGGCGGCGCTGATCATCACCTACCTGAAGCTGGCCGAGAGCCGCGACCCGAACGCCACCCGGGTCGACTGGGCCGGGGTCGCGGCGTTCAGCAGCGGCCTCTTCCTGCTCGTCCTGGCCCTGGTGCGCGGCAACGCCGAGGGCTGGGGCAGCACGCTGATCGTCTCGCTGTTCGCCGGATCGGCCGTCCTGCTGGTCGCCTTCGCCGTGATCGAACTCCGCGTCCCCGAACCGATGCTCCCGCTCAGGCTCTTCCGCCGGCACGCGTTCACCGGCGTGCAGCTGGCCGCGTTCGCGGTGTCCAGCTCGCTCTTCGCCCTGTTCCTCTACCTGACGCTGTATCTGCAGAACTACCTCGGACTCTCCCCGTTCGCGGCGGGCGTGCGCTACCTGCCCATCACGGCGCTCAGCTTCGTCGTGGCCCCGATCGCCGGCCTGATGCTCTCCCGGGTGCCGGCCCGGCTGATGCTCTGCGCCGGCCTCCTCGCGATCGGTGCGGGCCTGCTCCTGATGGGCGACGTCCAGCCCGACGACGACTGGACCGGCCTGCTGGCCGGCTTCCTGGTCGGCGGCGCGGGTGTCGGCCTGATCAACCCGGTGATCGCCGACGTGGCGGTCAGCGTGGTGCCGAAGGAGAACAGCGGGATGGCGGCCGGTATCAACGACACCTTCCGGCAGGTGGGCATCGCGGTGGGCATCGCCGTCTGGGGGGCGATCTTCGTCGGCCAGGGCGCCGACAAGGTCCGCGAACTGGCGGCGGGCACACCGACCGGGGAGGGCGCCCGCCCGCGCGAGCTGATCGAGGCCGCCTCCTCCGGCAGCCTGCCCGAGGTCCTCGCCGCCGTCCCCGAGCCGGCCCGGCAGGCCGTCGCGGACGCCGCCCGCGCGGGGTTCCTGGAGGGCCTCAACGCCGTGCTGCTGCTGGGCGGTGTGGTCAGCCTGGTCGGCGCGGCGCTCGCGCTCTGGCTGGTCCGGGAGAGCGAGATCGACCGGGAGACGGCGTGAGCCGCGCGAGCCGGACCCGCACGAGCCGGACCAGGCCGGCCCGGGCCCGGAGCGCACCTCCGGGCCCGAGCCACGCCGCCGACGGCCCCGGCTAGCCGATCGAGATCGTGAAGATCTTGTCGGCGCCGTCGGCCGCCCCGCCGTTGTTGTCGGCGTTGGTGGTGGTGAGCCAGAGCCGGTCGGCCCCGGGCACCTTGGACACCGTCCGCAGCCGGCCGTAGGCGCCGACGTAGTAGGAGGTCGGCGTGCCGACGTTCTCGGTGTTCCCGTCGATCGGGATGCGCCACATCCGCTCACCGCGCAGCGCGGCCATGTAGACCACGTTGCGGACGATCGCGATGCCGCTCGGTGAGGCCTCGTTGACCGGCCAGCTCGCCTTGGGGTTCGTCATCCCCGCCACGCTGCAGGTGCCCTCGCAGGTCGGCCAGCCGTAGTTGGCCCCGGGCTTGACCAGATTGAGCTCGTCCCGCTTGGAGTCGCCGAACTCCGCCTCCCAGAGCCGTCCGTTGCGGTCGAAGGCCAGGCCCTGCGGGTTGCGGTGGCCGTAGCTGTAGACGAAGTTGCCGAACGGGTTGCCGGGGGCCGGCTTGCCCTCGGTGGTGAGCCGCAGGATCTTCCCGTTGAGGGAGTTCTTGTCCTGCGCCAGCGAGGAGGTCTGGGCGTCGCCGGTCGACGCGTACAGGTACCCGTCGGGGCCGAACGCCAGGCGCCCGCCGTTGTGGTAGCGGTTCTTCTTGATGCCCTGGAGCAGGACCTTGTAGCCGCTCAGCGTCTTGCCGTCGTACGTCATCCGCACGATCCGGTTGCCCTCGGCGGCGGTGTGCATGAGGTACACGTAGTGGTTGGCCGACCAGTCGGGGTCGACGACGATGCCGAGCAGGCCGCCCTCGCCGTCGGTGGTGACGGCGTTGGGCACGGTGCCGACCGCCGTCCTGGTGCCGCCCGTGGTGAGCCTGGAGACCTTGAAGCCGTCCCGCTCGGTCACCAGTGCGCCGGTGCCGTCCGGCAGCCAGGCGATGCCCCAGGGGATCGTCCACCCGGTGGAGAGGGCGGTCGGGGAGCCCGGGACGCCGCCGTCGGCCGGGCAGGCGCCGGTGGTGAAGGAGACCGTGCCGGACGGCGCCGAGTAGCTGCCCGCGGTGTCCCGGGCGACCACGGACAGCGTGAACGGGGCGTCGCAGGCGAGCCCGGTGACCGTCGCCGTGGTGGCCGGCGGGGTGCCGGTGACGGTCCTCACCACGGCGGACCCGCTGCGGATCTCGTACGCCACCACGCCCTTGTCGTCCGTGGCGGCGCCCCACGTCAGGGTGGCGCCGGTGGCCGTGACCGCCGAGACGGTCGGGGTGCCCGGCGCGCTCGGCGGCGGGTCGGTGCTCGCCGTGGTGGTGCAGTCGACCGCGACGCTGGCCGGCGAGGCGTTGCCGGAGGCGTCCCGGGCGATCACGGTGAGGTTGTAGGTGGTGGCCGGGGTCAGCCCGGTGAGCTGCCAGGACGTCGCGGTGCCCGGCGCCTCGGCGAGCTTGTTGCCGTGCTCGTACAGGTCGTAGGCGGTGACGCCGACGTCGTCGGTGGAGGCTCCCCAGCCGAGCGTGAGGCCGTTCGGCCCGACGGCGGAGCAGCTCGGCGGTCCGGGCCGGCTCGGCGCGGTGGTGTCGGCCGCCGCGCCCACCCGGAGGCGGTCGAGGTTGGGGCCGCCGTCGGCGGTGGTGGCGGTGGCCCGGATCCGGTTGGCGCCGGCGACGAGTGCGACGCCGAGGGTCCTGTCCGCCCAGGTGTCCCAGTCGGCGGTGGGCGGGAAGGCGACGCCGGCGGCGACGACCTTCCCGTTGACCGTGATGTCCATCGGGCGGTTCGCCGCCCCGGCGTTGGCGTACCGGAAGGCCAGCGAGGCGCTGCCGGCCGCCGTGGCACTGACCGTGAACTCGACGGCGGAGCCGGTGGTGTTGGTGTAGTCGACGAAGCCGGTCCCGGTGTACCCGGTGTGGTTGGTGGCCGTCTTCGCCTGCGCGAGCACGGCGTCCTCGGCCTGGTAGTCGGTGCTCGCCGTGGTCGCGGCCGCCGCGGCGGTCGCCGCGGGCGGCGCCGCCACGGCTCCGAGGACCAGTGCGGCGGCGGCGAGTGCCGCACCGCCGGCCCTGACGACCGCTGTCCGCGCGTGGCGCGGCCCTCCTGCGGCCGCCACTACGGCACCCAGTGGTTGCCGGAGGCCACGATCATCGACTGGAGCTGCACGCTGGCCCCGTAGTAGAGCTTGCTGTCCACGGGCGTGCTCGCGAGCTTGGTCCAGAGCGCGTCCAGCCAGGCCTGCGAGCCCGGGTCGGTCATCGCGGTGACCACGAACGGTGCGGTGAAGGCCATGTCGTGCCCGCTGTCGAAGACCGTGCCGTTGAGCTTGTAGCCGGTGACGATGTTCGCCGGGTTGCCGCCCGCCTTGCCCTTGATCCAGGCGTTGATCCTGCGCGCCGAGGCGAGCGAGGCGGCGTCGCCGCTGGTGACGGCGTCGGCGCCGATCCGCCACGGGTCGCGGCAGGCGTTCCAGGAGTAGTCCCCGTCGTTGGGGCTCTCCAGGACCTCGCCGGCGGCGGGCTTGGCGGTGCCGTTGGTGTTGACCACGAAGTCGGCGAGCAGCCCGGTGTTCGGGGCGTAGCCGCTCTGCTGCTTGGTGATCAGGCTCTGGTGCGCCGTGCGGATGGTGTCCCACGCGGCGTCGCCGGTCGCGGCCCGGAAGGCACGGAAGTGGTCGATCATCCAGTCCGAGGAGCGGGTGACGTAGTACGTCGAGTCGCCCTTGGTGGACCAGTCGCCGAGCAGCGTCAGGTGGGTGGTCGGGTTGACCTCGCTCGCCTTGATCGCCTTGATGTGCTTCACGGCCAGGTCCTTGTAGTTGTACGTGCCCGTGCTGCCCCACTGCCGGTCGGCGAGCAGCAGCCCGTAGGCGACGTCGAGGTCCCCGTCGGTGGCCGAGTCGGAGCCGTTGACGGACTTGCAGGAGGAGTCCTGCTCGGCCGCCAGCAGATCGGCGTTGTTGACCGACTTGTGGGCCAGCACGTACTTCACCAGGCCGTCGAAGACGGTCTTCGCGTTGGGGTCGGCGCCGGCCATGGTGGCGGTGACGACCATGCCGTACCCCTGGGCCTCGGCCACGTAGGGGTGGTCGGCGTCCGGCGAGATCACCTGGTACCAGCCGTTGCCGCAGTTCTGCTTGACGAACGCGGCCTTCCAGGCGTTGTAGATGGCGACGACCTTCTGGTCGAGGTCGGCCTGCGCGCCGGTGGGCTTGAGGATCCCGGCGGCGTAGGGGTAGCGGTGGCCGCCGAAGGGCACGGCGGGTGCGGCGGCGGCCTGCTGCGGGGCGGCGGCGGACGCGGCCGGGCCGGCGAGCAGCCCGGCCGCCAGGCCGGCCCCCGCGAGCAGGCCGGCGGTGGTGCGACGGAGGCGCGTGGTGGTCAGCGGTGACATCGGTGTGCTCCTCAACCCTGGTACTGGACGACGATCTTGGTGAACTCGTACGGGGACTGCGCGACGCCGCTGCAGGCGTCGGCGTCCGTGCCGGAGCCGCAGGCGCGGTCGCGGTTGACCGACCAGAAGGCGTACCGGGCCAGGTGGTGCTGCTGCGCGTAGCCGAGGATGGTCCGGAAGTCGGCGGTGGTGACGGTCTCGCCCGCCTCGTCGGTCTTCCCGTTCATCGAGGAGACGCCGATGTGGCGGTAGGCGGCGTCGTCGGTGTAGCCGTAGGCGCTCTTGACCGCCGCCTTCAGGCCCTCCAGTGCGCTGACCGACGCCTGGCCCATGGTGCCGCTGTGGCCGCCGAAGTCGAACGGCATGATCACCCAGCCGTCGTTGGCGAGGCCGGCCGCCGCACCGCGCTTGATCAGGTCCTTGCCGGTGGCGTCCGGGCCGCTCGGGGTGGTGCCCATGGTCACGTAGGTGACGATGCCCGGGTTCTTCGTCTTGACGATCTTCAGTGCGTCGACCACCCGCTGACGGACCGTCGCGTTGGAGAACTCGGTGTCCTCGATGTCGATGTCCAGCGCCTTGAGCTTGTAGGCGTCGATCACCTTCTGGTAAGCGCCGGCCAGCGCGCTCGCGCCGGAACACTTCTCGCCGAGCTTGTTGCCGCTCCAGCCGCCGACGGAGACCACGACGTCGCCACCGGCCGCCCGGATCGACTTGATCGCGGCCTCGTCGGAGCCGCCGGTGAGCGCCCGACTGCCGTCCCACTTCGGGTTGCAGCCGCCGTCGGAGAGGACGAACGCGAGGGTGAACCACTTCACCCCGGCCGCCTTCATCACGTCGGTGGGCTTCTGCGGGCTGCCCCAGCCCAGGTACTCGTACGGCGCGGCGGCCATCGCGGGCACGGCCGCGCTCGCGGCGGGGCCCGCACCAGCGGCGGAGGCGGTCGGGGCGGCCGACGCGGTGGCCGCCGGGGCCAGCAGCAGGGCTGCCGAGCCGAGAGCGCCGGCCAGCAGCGGGGCGGTACAACGGACTCCGATGGATTTGTGCATGCCAACTCACTTTCGTCAACCCGCCGCACGATGACGACGGGCCAGGGGGAGGACGGGCGAGCACTCGCGGACGGACGACGGCGGCCGTGGCGGGCGCCACCAGGATCGGGGCGACGGGCCGCCGGGTCAATGACTTTCGTTAGGAAAGTTTCCCAATGGTCGCTCCCGCAACCCCCGTTCGACCCCGGCATCTTGACGAATTAAGTAATGCTCCCTAACTTGAATCCCCCGGCACCCAGCTCGGCGTCCACTCCCCCTCGTCCGGAGGCCCCGGTGTCCCCTGGCCTGTCCCGAAGAATCGGCCTGTTCCAGGCCACCACCCTCAACATGAGCCAGATGTGCGGCATCGGACCCTTCGTCACGATCCCGCTGATGGTCGCCGCCTTCGGTGGCCCGCAGGCCGTCATCGGCTGGATCGCCGGCGCCGTCCTCGCCCTCGCCGACGGCCTGGTCTGGGCCGAACTCGGCGCCTCGCTCCCCGGGGCCGGCGGCACCTACGTCTACCTGCGCGAGGCCTTCCAGTACCGGACCGGGCGGCTGATGCCGTTCCTCTTCGTCTGGACGGCCATGCTCTTCATCCCGCTCATCATGTCCACCGGCGTCGTCGGCTTCGTCCAGTACCTCGGCTACCTCCGGCCCGGCATGACGAGCGGCCAGGGCGACCTCGTCGGGCTCGCCCTCTGCGCACTCGTGGTGGCCATGCTCTGGCGGCGGGTCGAGAACATCGCCCGGCTCACCACCGTGATGTGGGGCGTGATGATCCTCTCGGTGCTCGCCGTGATCGTCGCCTGCTACACCCACTTCAGCCCGAGCCGCGCCTTCGACTGGCCCGCGCACGCCATCGAACTCACCCACGGCCAGTTCTGGATCGGCTTCGCGGCCGGCCTCACCATCGGCATCTACGACTACCTCGGCTACAACACCGCCGCCTACCTCGGTGCCGAGGTGCGGCAACCCGGCCGCGTCCTGCCGCGCGCCATCGTGCTGTCCATCGTCGGCATCATGACCATCTACCTGCTGCTGCAGATCGGCGTCCTGGGCGCGATGGACTGGCACGCGATGCTCGACCCGGACTCGGTGGACTCCAAGTCGGTCGCCTCGGCGGTCCTGGAGAGCACCTGGGGCAAGGGCGCCGCCCAGATCGTCACCGTACTGATCCTGGTCACCGCCTTCGCCTCCGTCCTCGCCGGCCTGCTCGGCGGCTCCCGGGTGCCGTACGACGCGGCGCGCGACGGCGTCTTCTTCCGCGCCTTCGGCAAGCTGCACCCCCGGCACGGCTTCCCCGTCCTAGGACTGGCGGCCATGGGCGTGCTCACCGCAGCCGGCTTCCTGCTCGGCCGCCACCTCGGCGCGAGCACCACCCACCCCCCGCTGGCCCTCCTGATCAACCTGCTCACCACCGTGATGGTGATCGTCCAGGCGCTCGCCCAGATCGTTGCGGTCACCGTCCTGCGCCGCCGCCAGCCGGGGCTCGTCCGGCCGTACAAGATGTGGCTCTACCCGGCACCGGGGATCATCGCGGCCGTCGGCTGGCTGGTCATCTACGGCTACGCGGACCGCAACGCGCCCGGCTTCCACCCCATCGAGTGGTCACTGGCCTGGGTCGTCGCGGGCTGCGGCGCCTTCCTGCTCTGGGCCCGGGCCGAACGCACCTGGCCGTTCGGCCCACGCGAGGTCCGGGAGGAGTACCTGACAGGGAAGGTCCCCGCCTGATCCACCCTCCGCGGTGGCCTCGGAGCTCCGGCTCCGTAGCCACCGGCGCGTCAGCGGAGGTCGAGATCCTGCTGGACGCGTCGCCTGATGCGGCGGGCCGCCTCGGGGAGGTGGTGTGACAACTCCCCTTCGAGGCGGCGACGTTCGGCACGGAGGAGGCGGGCAGCGGGGGCGCGGGAACAGTGGACGAACCACCAGGGGTAGAGCCGGCGGATCACTGGTCACTCCCCGGGGTGGTCCAGCGGACGCGCAGGTGGTGAAGGCTCTCCGGGAGGACGACCGGGAGGGACACCGGGCCGGTGCCGTCGAGGTGTTCGGCGAGAAAGCGCTCGGCACAGGGGCCGGTGAGATAGCGCTCGAACCAGAGCCAGCGGGTTCTGCTGAGCGGGAGAATCCGGAGCGCGCACCAGAGCGAGGAAAGGGCCTTGGGGAGGAGCAGGTAGGTCGTCGGCGGCATGATGCCGGTGACCTCGGCCGTGACGAGTCGGTCGTCGCTCCTCATGCGGCACACTCCGCAGTGGTGATCTCGGGGGTGGCCTCGGGGCCGCATTCGGCCCAGACGATCTTGCCGACGCCCTTCCGCGGGCAGCAACCCCAGCGGCGAGCCAGGGACTTGACCAGGATCAGCCCCCGACCGGACTCGTCCTCGGCGGAGCCCGCACGAAGCACCGGCCCCCGGTCCGCGCGGGCGTCGTGCACCTCGATCCGGAGGCGCTCGTGGTCGACGGAGAGGACGAGGTGGACCCGGTTGCCGGCGGGCGTGCCATGCAGAACGGCATTGGTGACCAGCTCCGAGACGAGCAACAGCCCGACGTCGGCGAAGCATTGGCCATGGGGAGTACCGGCGAGGAGCCTTTCGAGGAGCCGACGGGCCTCGGCGGGAGAACGGCGGCTGCGCGGGAGCCAGTAGTCGGCCGAACCGGCGGAGAGGGGAGGCTGGTCAAGGGTTTCGGGCATGGCGTAGCCACCTTCCGAGTGTGGGGAATCAAGCCACGGAAACGGCAGGCACGAGTCAGGGGGATACCCGGCGACGAGCCGTCGTGGTCACTCACGTGAACTGCGAGGCGAAGGGACACGAAACGCAATGAGGGCGTGAAGCATCAGCAGAGACAGCGCTTCCACCAGCCACTCATGTCACTGTGCGTCAGATCTCCGCTACACCCAGCATGCTGGACGGAACAGCCGCACTGCAAGCTATGTCGAGCAAATATGAAAACTTTCACTCCTGAGGCCAAGGTGCCGCATCTAGGCTCGTGGTAGCCGGTGGCGAAGCACCGCCGAGGGCATGCACACTGGTCCACAGACAGGTCAGGAGGGGTTACGTACATGGCAGTTGCAGTGCCAGCCGTGCGCTACCGGCGCATCGCGGCCGAGCTCAGGAGACTTCGCGAGCTCAAGAACCTGTCGGCCGAAGAGGTGGTCGCCCAGGTCGACGGCGTCAACCTCGTGAAGCTCAGCAGATACGAGAACGCCCGCGTCCAGCTGAAGCCCGACGTCGTCCGCGCGCTCCTCGACTTCTACGAGTGCGATGAGGAGTTGAAGGAAGTCCTCGTCGAGATCCTCCGAGACAAGCGCCGACCAGGGTGGATAGCCGGATATGAGCAGCTGAACCCGCTCTACACAGACTTGATCCGACTCGAAGAGACCGCAGTTGGCAACAAGTCATATGAGTCGGCCTACATCCCTGGATTGCTTCAGACCCGGCAGTACGCGCACGCCATCATCTCCAGCGGCGTCCTGACGAAGCCCAGCGTCGAAGAACGCGTTGAGGTGCGGATCAACCGCCAGTCCGTCCTTACCAGGTCCGAGAATCCACTGAAGCTCTGGGCAGTCATCCACGAATCGGCGCTGACCATGGCCGCAGCGCCCGGTGTCATGGTCGACCAGCTGGACAAGCTGCAGCAATTCAGCAGACTCCCGAACGTCAACATCCAGGTCATGCCGGCCATGGCACCGCCGCACCCTGGGATGACCGGACCTTTCGCCCTACTGGAGTTCCGTCAACGGGATCTCGATCTCGTCCTGCTCAGCGGAATGCTCAGCAGCGACTGGGTTGAGGACCCGGATCACGTGGACATCTACCGGGCGGCCTTCGACGAGATCATGGCGACCGCCCTGGATCTCGACCAGTCGTTCAACCTCATCGCAGAGAAGAGAGACAAGCTCAAGTGACCCACTTCCCCGATGCCTCAGCCCTCCCCGTGAGGTGGAAGAAGGCACTCGCCAGCAACCCGAACGACAACTGCGTCGAGTGCGGCCTGCTGGGCAACGCCATGATGGTCCGGGACAGCAAGGATGCCCACGGCCCCGCACTCGCGTTCGGGGCCGACGCCTGGCGGGCCTTCGTCGCCGGAGTCCGCTCCGGGGACTTCCCCGTCGACCGCTGACCCGCCCGAACGCCTGCAGCCCCGCGCCGCACCGGCGCGGGGCTGCAGGCGTTCACCTGCCTGACTCAGAAGGCCGCCCCGACGCCGGGCGGCGGGGTGATCCCGAACTCCGACTCCAGCAACTCGCAGAGCTCGTCCGCGCTCTCGACCTCCCGCACCGAGTCCGTGCCTTCGGCATCGGTCCGGGTCAGGGTCTTCCCGTCGAGCCGCAGGTGGCCGGCGGCCAGGGTGCGCTGGATGTAGAAGCGGTGGAACGGCGAGCGTGGGAAGGTCGCCACGGCCCAGTTGGCGATCTCGATGTCGGGGGCCGGAACCGGATCCAGGGTGAAGGCGCTCTGGTCCTCCCAGGCGTCGCCGACCTTCGCCTGCAACACCCAGACGGGCGCGGGGCCGTCCGCGTCCTCGACGACGAGGCGGTGGGTGCGCCCGGCGCCCTCGCGGACCAGGTCGGGGATCATCGGCAGGGGCTCCAGCAGGCCGGTGCGCGATCCGTACCCGACGTCGGCGAGGTAGCGGCCGGAGTCTCCGGGCACCCGGACGGCCAGCACCATGTGGGTCCGCGGCCGGATGACCCCGGGCCGTGCGCCGGCGCGGACCCGGCCGGTGAGCCTGGTGACCTCGAAGCCCAACTGGTCCAGCACCGCGGCGAACAGGGTGCTGTGCTCGAAGCAGTAACCACCGCGGGAGCTTTCGACGAGCTTGGCCTGGAGGTCCTCGACGTCCACCGACGGCACCGAGCCGGTGACCACGTCGAGATTCTCGAACGGGATGCCGTGGACATGTGCGTGGTGCAGGGAACGAAGGGTCTCGGAGGTGGGCGCGGGCTCACCCTCCCACCCGATGCGTGCGAAGTACTTCTCCAGATCAACGGTCATACCATCACCGTACGAACCGGGCGGGGGTGGCGGCCTCCTCCTGTGGTCCCGATCATGGTGGATCGCGCGACCTAAGACTCCCGGTCGACCCGCCTCGGCGCCGCCTGTCACTCGTGGCCCGAAGAGATCTCGCCCTCCCGTAGTAGCAGCCATTCCCTGACCGAGGGAGCACGGTCCAGCAACCGGCCCACCCGCAGGCCTTCTTCACGCGACGTCACCCTCGGCAGCGGGGTGAACTCATCGGGCAGCATGTCCAGCAGGCTCATCACGCGCTCTCCCCCACGCAGCGTGATCAACAGCTCGCACCGCAACTGGCGCGGGACGTCCGGGCGGTGGGACAGGCTGTTCCACCGGGCGGGCCACAGGTAGTGGGCTCCCTCGGGCGCCGCGTGCGCCGTCACCCACGCCGGGTCCAACCGCTGGTTGAGGCCCAGCTCACCCGCCCGCTCCTCCAGCCTGAGCAACGCGGCCGTGTCGACGACCTTCACCTCGCGAGGCAGCGGCTGATCCGAGTCCATCGCCCCATGGTGCCCGACAGCACGCGGTGGCGAGCGCCCGACCCCACCGAGGTTCATTCCGCCAGGAGTTCCAGACCCCCCGTGGTCAGCCCGCCTCGGGGCCGGCCGAGGGCCTGCCGCGTCCACGAGTGGCCGGCCGACGGGGCACGCCGCCAGGTTGGTGGGTCAGGTCCGCGACCTCGGGCGTGAGCTCCCAGATGCGGTCGGACGCCACGACGTCGAAGACGAACTCGGGGAAGCGCGCCCGGATCTCGGGGAACCGGGCGGCCGGGACGGCGATCTCCAGGTCACCGTGCCCACGGGTCTGCTCGCCCCTGAACAGGTCGACGGCCCAGCCCCCGGCGACGTACCAGGGGCCGAGGCGCCGGCCAGCCGGGCCGCCGCCTCGGTGGGCGTCCAGGAACCCGCCCACCTGGCCTCGGCCTCGGCCTCGGTGATCTCGGTACCGCCCGGGGCCGTCCTTGGCTCATCCGACCGGGCTACCGGGCGGGGTCGCACGCGGCGCGGCCTTCTCGAGGCTCAGGCGCAGGCTGTCGAGGCTGGCCAACGGCAGCCCGCAACTCCTATCTATCACCCGCCAGCACAGCCCTGGGCTGCGAGGACACCCCGAGACCACCAGCCTCAACGCGGACACGCGGCTACAACCCACTACGCTCCTCCACCTGAGCTTGTTGTTTAACCTCGGCGGTCACTCGACCTGCTGATCTGCGGTTCTTCCCGGGACAGCGGAGACGGCCGTTCTCCACGCTTCGAGATGTCGAGTCACGAAGCACGAGAGAACGGCCGCTGCCCATGAGTCTTGCCGTCGACGCGCCCGCATGCCAGGCATTGGCTCTCTTGTCCCGCTTTCGGGTTGAGTTCTACGAATGCCTCTACGCCCGCTCGGACGCACTCTTCGAGCTCACCGACGCGGTGCTGTGCACGGACGGACCGGTTAAGACCCTCGTCGAGCTGTCGCTCACAGCCGAGCACCGGCGCGGGCACGGCGCCCTGTACGCCGCGCTGGACCGGGGCTGGTTGGAGCCGGCCCGGCTGCGTCGCATGCTGGCCGGCCTGCCGCTGCCGAAGGCGGCCGACGGCCGGATCGTGCTGGCCGTCGATGTGAGCAACTGGCTCCGCCCCGACGCCCCCACCAGCGACGACCGGCTCTTCTGCCACGTCTATGGCCGCGGCGACCGCAAAACGGACCAGCTCGTTCCCGGCTGGCCGTACTCCTTCGTCGCCGCCCTGGAAACAGGCCGCACCTCCCGGGTCGCACTGCTGGACGCCGTACGCCTCGGGCCGGCCGACGACGCAACCGCCGTCACTGACGCCCAACTACGCGATGTCGTCGAGCGGTTGACACAGGCCGGGCACTGGCAGCCGGGCGGCCCAGAAATCCTGATCATGATGGACTCCGGCTACGACGTCGCCTACCTCTCACACGCTCTCGCGGACCTTCCGGTCGTGCTGGTCGGACGCTTGCGCTCGGACCGCGTCATGCTCCGCGACGCGGGCCCCGCGCGCTCCACCCCGAAGGGCGGGCGCCCGCGCCGGCACGGCGGCGTCCTCGCCTTCGCGAAGCCCGAGAGCTGGCATCTGCCCGAGGTCACCACGGTCACGGACACCACCCGTTACGGAACCGCGGAGGCGGTCGCGTGGGACCGGATGCACCCCAGGCTCACCCATCGCGGTCCCTGGCTGGACCACGCCAAGGAAGAACTACCGGTCCTGCATGGGACGTTGGTGCGACTGAAGGTCGATCGCCTGCCGGGCGACCGGGACCCGAAACCGGTTTGGCCGTGGTGCTCGGCCACCGCCGCCACCGGCGCGGATGTGGACCGCTGGTGGCAGTCGTTCCTGCGCAGATTCGACCTGGAACACACCTTCAGGCTCATGAAGCAGACGCTCGGCTGGACCGCCCCGAAGATCCGCCACGCCGACAGCGCCGACCTGTGGACCTGGCTCATCATCGCCGTCCACACCCAGCTCCGTCTTGCCCGGCCGCTGGCCGAGGACCTTCGCCGGCCCTGGGAGCGGCCCGCCGAGCCCCGCCGCCTCACCCCCGCCCGGGTGCGGCGGGGGTTTCGCAACATCCGCCCGACCGCCGCTCGCCCAGCGGCAGCACCGAAACCGTCCAAGCCGGGCCCGGGACGGCCTCCCGGTTCACAGAACAAGCAGAGGGCCACACGTCACGACGTCGGAAAGACAGTCAAACGCGCCGAATCGATCAAGGAACACCAAGCCCGACGAGGATGAATTCCAAGCTAAGTGCACATGAGGTTCTGGACCAAGCGGGTCATCATGGGCGATGGGGCGACGTTGAGTTCACGTTGCAGGAATGCCCGGTAGTGCTGGTACGACTTGAGCGCGCTGGCGACGTTGCCCTCGGCCATGTGCACCTCGACAACGATCCGATGGGCGGTCTCGCGGATCGGATCGATTTCGATGGCGGCAAGCGCGGTCTGGATGGCGGACAGGTAGTGCTCCTCGCTCCGCAGCTGCTGGGCCAGACTCTCCAAGGCGTGCAGGCGCGTCTGGTCCCAGCGCTCGCGTTCCAGCAAGAGCCACTTCTCCTCCCAGCCGGGCAGGAGTTCCCCGCAGAAGTCGTTGACGAAGTCGTCAGAGCCGGCGGACAACACGCTGTGGCCGGATAGGACTTGCTGCGCCTTGGTCCACGCCCGGTGGAGGTCGACACGGGTCGAGGGCGTGAGCCGCAGCCGCTCGCCGACGTTCTCGATCGCGGTCACCGACCCCACCCGCCGGCCCTGGCAGAGTGCGGAACGCAGGTTCGCCGCTGCCCGGCAGCGCGTGCAGTCGGGCCACAGCTGTTCCGCAGCCGTGCTGCGGAGCACGCCGTCGCCGTGCAGGGCCAGGAACGCCAAGAGGTGCCGAGCGCCGACCGGGAGAGGAATCCTGGCTCCGGCGTAGCTGGCTTCGAAGCCTCCGAGTAGCTCGATGCCCGCACCATTCCACGACATACCTTCCACTGTGCAGTCCTCGATGGTGCCTCGCACCCGCTCAGTTCCACTGGCGGGCGCACCGGGGCGCCCGGGGTGCGTGTTCGTCCCGTGGGTGCGACCGGCGCACACCTGTCGGAGCAACGGCGGCGATGTGTCGCGCGGGCGTCGCGTCACCGTCTGCAGCCCGTCGCGGAAGCTGCTCGCGGGCGAGCCCCCTCCGGGCGGGCCATGGCGGGCGGAGCGGGCCGGACACACGACCCGCTCCGGTCGGGCCACGCCGGAGAGACGACGCCGCGACACCACGGCGACGCCTGCGCCGACACATCGCAGCACATCGGCCCGACAGGCGTACCGGAGGCTGGTGCCATTCGGTGCGGCGTCCCCGTACTGGTCGCGAGCATGGAGAACGGTGATTGAGCATGGAGGCCCGATCGGTCCTGCAGGCCTTACATCCGCCGCATGACTCGCTCCTGGGTGACGACTCGGTGTGTGTCGCGGTCCTGGACGGCCCGGTCGACCTCACCCACCCCTGCTTCGCCGGAGCCGACCTGACTCGGCTGGACACGCTCGTCGGGCAGCCGGCCGGGCCCGGACCGATGTCACAGCACGGCACCCACGTCGCGAGCCTGCTCTTCGGCCAGCCCGACAGCCCGGTGGCGGGGCTCGTACCTCGCTGCCGCGGGCTGCTACTGCCAGTGTTCCGGGACGGGGCACAGGGCCGGGTGCCGCAGCTGGATCTGGCCCGAGCCGTTGAACGGGCGGTCCAGGAGGGCGCCCACATCATCAACATCAGCGGTGGCGAACCCAGCCAGAACGTCCAGGTGGACGCCATGCTGGAGCGGGCCCTCCGGCTGTGCGAGGACAGTGGAGTCCTGGTCGTCGCGGCCGTCGGCAACGACGGGTGCGACTGCCTACAGGTGCCGGCGGCCGTCCCTTCGGTGCTCGCGGTCGGTGCGGCGGGTCCCGACGGCGAACCCCTGGCGATCAGCAACTGGGGTGCCGCCTACGCGGCCAACGGCGTGCTCGCCCCCGGCCGGGACATCGAGGGCGCCGTACCCGGCGGCGCTCGCCGTGCCCTCACCGGCAGCAGCTTTGCGACGCCCCTGGTGTCCGGCGTTGCCGCTCTCCTGGTGGCCGCACAGCTTCGCGCCGGGCACGACGCCGAACCTCGGGCCGCGGGCCGGGCGGTGCTGCGCGGCGCGGCGGCTCCCGACTGCTCACCCTCCGAAGCCCCCCAGTGTCGGCGCCGACTGGCCGGCCGACTGGACGCCGCCAGGGCGTACGAGCTCATCACCCGGAGGGACGATCCGACAACTGCCGTGGCCGACCAGGCATCGGCCGCGGGCCTACCGGTGCCGGCGCTGGTGCCGCTGCCGGCCGGTCCGTCCACGGCCTTGCCCGTACCCGCGCAGCCGACGACGCGCCGGGTACGGGCGCTCTCGCCCGAGCCCGGGGTCGACGCCGCCTCGTCGCTCAGGACCTGCCAACTCGAATCGCATGAGGGAGCCAGCATCATGGACACCGAGAGCGCGCCAGTCGTCACCGCACAAGAGGGAGTCGCCACCACGGGTGTGGAGCCCGGTGGTGTTGTCCACCGGCCGCCCGAGGATCAAACGACCGTCGCGGGGTCTTCCCTGGATCGGGGTGTCGCGCCCTCGGCGCCCTGCCAGTGCCAGGGCGGCGGCCAGCAGCCCGCCGAGTACGAAGCCGCCATGGCCTCGGTCCGGGAGCCATGGACGCCACCGGAGCCACCCACCGTCGCCGCACCTGCCCAGTCGGCGCCGACCGCCGGCGGTCAGGTGCGCGGTGTGCGTCCCTCGTGCGACTCGGCGGAAAGCGGCCGGCACCCCCTCGTCTATGCGATCGGGCAGATCGGAACCGACTTCCTGACCGAGGCGCGCCGGGACAGTTTCCGCCAGGAGATGGACCCCGTGCCCGGGGATCCCGTGGGCGGCAGAGAGACCGAGACGCCGGCGAACCCGTACGACCCGAAACAGCTGTACGACTACCTCGCTCGCAACCCGTGGGCATCCAACAAGCTGACCTGGACGCTCACCATGGACAGCACGCCGATCTACGCGCTGGAGGGCGAGAACGCCACCGGCATGGACTGGAGCACGCAGGTCTTCGACCCCGATTTGACCATGGACCAACTGGAGCAGCTCGTCGGGCGGCCCAACGAACTCGTGCAGGTGCTCCTCAAGCTCTCGACGCCACCGGTGTCGACCGTCTACCGAAGCTTCCGGGACGCGATCGTCGGCCAGGCTCGGCCGGAGAACGACCCCGGCTTCATCTCCCGGGTCTCGGTGCCCGGGAGATTGACCGGCCGCACGGTCCGGCTGTTCTCCGGCCAGGTCGTCCCGGTTGTCGAGGTGAAGAGCCGCGGCATCTACACCTGGAGCGAGAGCGACCTGGTCAACTCCGTGCTTCAGGCAGTCAAAAAGGACACCGACAAGCGCAACGCCCAAGCGTTCGACGAGGCGCAGCTGCGCAAGACCGTCCGCGCGCTGCTCGACAAGATCTACTACCAGTTCCGCAACCTCGGGCAGAGCTCCGCCGACCGGGCCCTCAATTACGCCGGGACCAACGCGTTCCTGTTCGCCAGCCAGATCAGTGAGGGCCTGCTCTCCGCCAAGCACGTCCCGGGGAAGGACGACCACCTTTACGCGCTGGACTACATCCGCGTCTCCAAGAGCCCGTACTGCCGCCTGGGCTCGGACTGCCAGGACGTCGCCGTCGGCTTCTTCGATCCGGAGGACGAGCGGCGCTCCCGGGTCACCTATCTGTTCACCATCGACGTGAGCGACGAACTGCCGGTCACCCTGGCGCCGGTCCACCAGTTCATCGGCGACATGTGAGGTGCTCGACGCACCCCGGCATCGCGTCAACCGAACCCGTTGAGCAAACCGTGAGGAGGAGACCCACCGTGAACGCTCGCCCCGGACTCCCGAAGCCCCAGCCCCCCATACAGGCCCACCCGGTTCCCCGCGACAACCGCGACGACCCGCCGGCCCAGCAGAGCGGCCCCGGCGTCGACGCGGCCAAGTCGGCCTGCGCCCACCTGCCCGGCCTGGCCCGCCAGATGTGCTACGCGGCACTGTACGGCGGGTAGTCCGACGTCCGTACCGTGCACGCTCAATCAGGAAGAAGGAGAACCGTGATGATCGACCAGGCCGTGCGGAACTCAGCCGCACTCGGACCGCCCGGCCCGCGGCTGCCACGGCTGGCGCCGCCCGTCGACCGAACGGGCCTCAGACCTGTCGGCGCGCTCGGCGACGGTCAGGGCGTGGACCCGAATAGGGGCGTCGCGGAAATGCTCGGCGCCGTCGTCGACGAGTGGATGCTCGGCCCCGCGAGCGAGGGCATCGGCGGCATCATCGAGGGCATCTTGTCGTGGTTCAGCAGCTGACGGTGCCGACGACGATCTACGCCCTTCACAGGAGGAGCAGGACGAAAGGAGACAGTGATGATCAACAAGATCGTTCGAGATTCGGCCGGGCTGGGGCCGCCCGTACCACGGCTGCCGCGACTGGTGGCGCCCGTCGATCGAAGCGCGACGGCAGTTGGTGCGCTCGCCAGCACGCAGGGGGTCGATGCCGACTCGATCTGGGACGACATCCTCCATGCGATCCCCATCCCGCAGATCCCCCCGATTCCCGTCCCGGGGCTCCCGCCAATCACCATCCCTCTGCCGTGGCCCTTCGGCGGCTGAGGCAGCATTCGCGTCGACGGCCGGGGGTCGGCTCCCCCGCCGTCGGCCGCACCCCGGTGACGAGCCCGCGCTGACAGCGCCCTGGCGCGGAGCCCACCGCCGTCGCACCGGACACAGGCGCGCACCCTGTGCGGCCGACCAGGAGAGGCGCAGTGATGCGACACATTCCGCGAATCCGGCAACCGATCGACCGCAGGGTGCCGTACCAGACCCATCTGGTGGTCACGAGCGACGAGCTTCCCGCCGAACCGGCGGCTCGCACCCGATGCTTGAGGAGCAGGCAGGATCCGGCCACCAGTGACGCGGGCCGACTCCTGTCAGGCGATCCGCAGCACCCACAGCCTGACCCGGCAGCCAAGAAGGGCAATCCCGTCGTGCGGATGGACGGTCCCGGTGGAACCTTCGGTCCTTCCCCTCAAGACCCTCCCCCGTGGCCGTGCGACGGTTCCCGCAGCCCGGCCTGCCGACCTCTGTGACCGCGCCCGCGTCGATGTGCGCCGGGGCGGCCGGGCTGAAGGTCAGCATGGCGTCATCCGCCCGAATCCAGCGCGAGCCGAACGTCTCCCGCCGGAAAGCACCCACATGAGGAGCCAAAGATGCATCAGAGCGTTCAGGATGCCTTCCTCCCGTTCAATGAACCGCTGGAAGGACGCGTCCGGTTCATGTATCTGGACGTCAAGAGCCTGGTGTCCACGGGCGTGGGAAACCTGCTCGACGCCGATGATCCGGACCACTTCGGCAGCAATCCCCATCCGCTGCCCGACATCTTCACCCTGAACTGGTTCGACAAGGACATGAACGCGCCTGCAGGTCAAGCCGAGATCGAACACGAATATCAGACGGTCAAGTTCAGCGGAACAGCTTCCGTCTCGCTCGCCCAGAAAGAGTCGGTCACCAGGTTACGGATCAGCGATCAGACGATCAACGGGCTGGTGACGGACAAGCTGACAAGCTTCGAGAGGACCCTGCAGGGCCGGCCCCCGTTCGCCGACCTGCGGGGCTGGCCAGCCGACGGCCAGCTCGGCCTTTTCAGCATGGCATGGGCCCTGGGCCCGCTCTTCCGGTTTCCGAGGTTCCAGGCCGCCGCCGCATCGCAGGACTGGCTGGCCATGGCTCGCGAATGCAAGATGACGGAGCTCGGAAATCCAGGAGTCATCCCGCGAAATGTCAGGAACGGGCTGCTGTTCACCCTCGCCGGGTGGAATGCCGCGCCACCCCCCGGCGACCTCACTCAACTGGTCTTCGACGCATCGCTGACGCTCGACGCCAACATGCGCTCCGGAAGCTTTCCGGTCCCGCTGAATCTCACGATCGGGGTGCAGGCCGCTCTGAAGGACCTTGGCTTCGACCCGGACGGCCTTGACGGTGTGTTCGGGAACGGTACTCGCGCGGCGTTGACATCCTTCCAAAGTGCCAACAGCCTGCGGCAGACACCTGCCGCCCAGAGCCTCGACGACGTCCCGCAGGAGACCCTCGACGCCATCGCGGCCCAACTCGACGACAAAGGGTTCTCCCACGTCCCGTAGACAGCCAGGGCCGGGGCTCCGAAAGGTCAGGATGCTTCGGCCGAGGAGGCACTTGAGCTCGGCACGCGTTCCTTCCGGCTGCTTCGCCTCCAGCCCGATGTCGAGGTTCTGGCAGAGGTCCTTGGCGCGGAGCCCGTCCACGGCGGATTTGAAGGCGGCCAGGATCCGCCGGTGGATGCCCGTCAGGCCAGGACCGGGCCGGCGACGAGTTCCACTTCGTCCTCTGCGGACGGCAGGAGGACAGCCTCGCACCTGATCCCCAGGCCCGTCACCGGTGGGAACGCGCAAGCGTCGGCCGGCGCCGGCCGCTGGACCACCGGGCGTCAACAGCGGTGGGGCTGCCGCCCCCTCCCGGGGCGACAACCCGCCCGCTACACGCCCAGGGCCACCGTGCCGAACCGCCCGGCCCGGCGGATCAGGACGACCAGGGCGAGGTACGCCACCAGGCTGGCCAGGCTCGGGACGGGCCCGGTGAGGCGGAGTTCGCCCCGCGTCAGCGAGAGCGCGTGCAACAGCAGCACCGGCACCGGCAGCAGCCTCCAGCCGGTCTGCAGCACCAGTTGGGCCGGCGTCGCGACGTCCGCGCCGGTGGCGCTGCGGAAGGACAGCCCGGCCACCAGGGCGAGCGCCGCACTCACCCCGGCGACGACGGTCGCCGCGGTGGCCCAGGGCCCGCCGGGCCCGTAGGCCGCCCAGGCGGCGACGGCCAGCAGGACGGCCACCTGGGCATAGGCGGTGGACGCGATCCGAAAGTGCGAGCCCTTCTCCTGCGCCGCCACACCGCCCGGGAGCTGCCGTCCGGCCTCGCGCCCGCCGGAGCGCAGCCCTCGGGCGGCGGCTCCCGGCGGGACGGCCCCCGGGGTCACCGTCGCCTCCACCACCGTGACCGTCGGCGCCGCCGGCAGCTCCGGCCTGGCCGGGTGGACGGCCACCCGGGGGATCGGCTCCCGGATCCGACGCACCGCCGCCCGGGAGCGCCGGAAGGCGGCACTGGCCTCCGCGGGCCGCTCCGCCACCGTGAGGGCGGAGCCGAGCAGGGCCAGCGCCCACACCTCGGCGGGCGCGTCGTCCTCCTTGGCGGCCAGGGCCACCGCCTCCTGCAACGGGTCGACCGCCTCCAGTGGCCGCCCGGCGTCGTGCAGCGACCTGCCCAGACCGCTCAGCGCGGCCGACAGAACGGCCGGCCGACCGGCCTCCCGCGCCCGGGCGACCGCTTCGGTGGCCCGGTCCACGGCCTCGCCGTGGCGCTTCAGCCTTCCGAGGGTGGAGGCCAGCGCGGTCAGCGCGCGGGCCCGGCCGGCCTGGTCCCCGACGCGGGCGCGGAAGCCGGCGACCGCACGCTGGACGGCGGCGGCCTGCTCGTACTGTCCGAGGTCCGCCAGCGCGTCGCCCGCCTCCTCCAACACGAGGTGGGCGGCGAGTTCGTCGCCCAGGTCGAGCAGGCCCTCGGCCGCCTCGGCCATGAACTTCAGGCCCAGGTCGCCGCTCGCCCGGCCGGCCAGACCGAGGGCGACGAGGTGGCGCCGCTGGTCCCCGGCCTCGCGGAAGGCGTGGAACGCGAGAGCGAACACCGCGCCGGCGGGCAGCGCACGGCCCATCAGGTCGAGGCCGACCAGGCCGAGCTGCACGTGGGCGACGCCGGTGCGCAGCTGGTCACCGGCGGCCTCGGCCACCCGGACGGCCCGGCTCAGGTCCTTCGCGGCGGCCTTCCCCCGCCCCCTCTCCGCGAGCGCGATCCCCGCGTGCAGGCTCCCCCGGTACTCGACCTCCGCGTCGCCGGTCATCCGGGCGGCGATCGCGGCCGCGCGCCGACCCTCCCGGGCCGCCTCCTCCGAGCGGCCGACCGCCCGCCAGGCCTCCGCCAGGGCGGCCAGCGCCGCCGCCGCGGCCTCCCAGTGCCGGATCCGCCGCGCTCCCTCCGCCGCCTGGCGCAGCAGCGCCAGGGCCTGCTCGTACTGCCCGTCCAGGCAGTGCAGCCGGCCGCGCCGCACCAGGGACGCCAACTCCGCGCCGGGGTCGCCGCGTTCGCCGGCCAGGGTCTGGGTGAGGGCGGCGGCGTCGGCGAGCTCGTCGCGGTGCAGCCCGTGCTCCAGGTAGGGGTCGAGCGCCTCCGCGAGGCCCACCGCCACGTCGGGCCCGCCGGTGGACGCAGCCCGGCGCAGCAGCCCCGCCGAGGTCGGGTGCTCCGCGTCGAGCCAGGCGAGCGCGGCGGCACGGTCGGCGAAGGCCCGCGGGTCGGTCCCGGGGCTGCGCCGCAGGGGGCTCAGGTGGAGGCAGGCCGCCCGGACCCGCTCGGTGTGGGCGCGGACCAGCCGCTCCACGGCCTCCCGTGCCTCGTCGACCGCGCCGTTGGGCGTCGCCGTGCGGGCCGGAACGGCCAGCGGCAGGTCGTCGTCGGCGTGCAGCGTGGGCCGCCACCGGTCGGGGGCTTCGCCGCGCGCGACCAGCCCGACCGCCAGCAGCTCGGCGAGGTCGGCCGCGACCGTCCCGGCGGAGGGTCCGGCGAGGTCCCGGGCGGTGTCGGTGGAGAAGTCCGGCCCGGGGAGGACGCGCGTCAGCCGAAGCAGCCGGGTCGGTCCGCCGCCCAGGGCGCCCAGAGCGAGCAGGTGGACGGCCGCCAGGGTCCGCACGGGGCCGTCGAGCCGGTCCAGGCCCGCCCGGAGCCGGTCGAGTTCGCGGGAGGTCTCGACCGCCGTGGCACCGGTCCGGGCCATGGTGGCCGCGGTCACGAGCAGCGCGGGCGGCAGTCCGCCGCAGGCCTTCGCGAGGCGCCGCAGTTCGAGTCCGTGCGCGGCGTCGGCCGGCACGCGGGCGCCGCGGGCGGCCAGCTCGGCCCGCAGCAGGTCGGTGGCGGCGGCGGTGGGCAGTGGCGCCAGCCCGTGGACCGTGCCCGGGACGTCCCGGGGGGTGCGTCGCGCCGTCACCAGTACTCCGGCCGTGCCGGGGGCGGGCAGGAGCGCGGTCAGGTCGTCGTCGGCGGCCGGGTCGTCCAGGAGCAGCAGCACGCGGCGCCCCTGGGCGGCGTAGGACGCCAGGGTGCGGTGCAGCAGCGCGGCCCGGTCGGCCGGCTCGGGCGGGATGTGTTCGGGCGGCAGTCCGGCGGCGCGCAGGGCGAGGCCGATGGCGCGTTCGGGTCGCCGGCGGCGGATGTGGTCGGAGCCGTGGAGCTCGACCGTGAGCAGGCCGCCCGGGAAGTGCCCGTCGACCTGGAGGGCGTGGCCGGTCCGGCGCGCCAGCGTGCTCTTGCCGACGCCCGGCGGGCCGGTGACGACCACGCACGGGCCCCCGTCGCCGGTGAGCGCGGTGCTCAGCGCGGCGAGTTCCGCGTCCCGGCCGGTGAGTTCGGCGGGCGGGGGGCCGGAGAGGGGTGCGAGCACCCGCGGGAGCCGAACCGCGTACGGCCTGCCCCCCGTCCACCCGTGGCAGAGCACGCCTTCGCGTTCCTGGTCGGCCCACGACCAGTCCACCGTTTCCATCCAGCCCCTCGAAAAGTCCGTGCCGCCGACGGGGCGACCCGATCGGGACCGTCACGGCCACGGCCCCGCCCGACTCGCTCCCCCGACCGCTCCCGCCCCTGTCCCTGCTCCGGCTCCGGCTCCGCCCCGGGCGGTGGCAGCCCCGGATCCGTTTGCACGGAACTCATGACGGTACCTCACATCTGTTGTGCTGTAAGGGCTTTGAACATTCACCGGACGCACCGCGAGCACTCGTCCGCCACGGTGGAGAACGCCGGCCCCGGATGCCCCGGGAGCCTCCGCGCCGGCGCACGGCCCCGGGCGTGCGGGCCGAGCGGTTCACCGGGCCGGCCACGGGAACACCAGGTGTACCGACGCCCCCCGGTTCGCCCGCTGTTCATGCGACGCTCGCCCGGCGGCGGGCGCCAGTTGGGCCGGTGCCGCGATGGTGGTGGCGGCCTGTCAGGACGACCCCGGGGACGGACATCGTGACCGAATCACGCGCACCGCGCTGGCGCCGAAGCCTCGCGTTCCTCCTCGTCGCCGTCGCCGGCCCGGTGGGGGCGCTGAGCGCCACGCCCGCCCGGGCCGCCGCGGCCGACGACATCCGGATCAACGAGGTGGTGACCACCGGGGACGTCGACGACTCGATCGAGCTCCACAACAGGGGCGCCGCCGCCGTGGACGTCTCGGGCTGGATCCTCAAGGACGACGACAACGGCTCGAAGTACACGATCGCCGCCGGGACCACACTGGCCCCCGGTGCGTTCCGGGCCTTCGACGTCCACGCCAAGTTCGGCCTGGGCTCCGCCGACAAGGCACGGCTGTACCTGCCGAACGGGAGCACGCTGGTCGACAGCTTCGGCTGGAGCGAGCACTCGGCCCCTTCGTGGTCGCGCTGCCCGGACGGCACCGGCTCGTTCGGCAAGGCCGCGCTCACCCTCGGTGCCGCGAACGCCTGCGGCACCGGTGGCGCCGTGACTCCGGTGGCCTGGCCCGGCGGCGGATCCGTGGCGACCGCCGACGCCTCCGGCGTCTTCGGGTCGGACCTCAGCGGCCTCTACCAGGGGGGCGGCGTGCTGTGGGGCGCGCAGAACTCCGGCAAGCTGTGGCGGCTCGTGCCGAACGGGTCCGGCGGGTGGAAGCCGGACACCGCGAACGGCTGGACCTCCGGCAAGGCGCTGCGCTTCCCCGGCGGCTCCGGCACTCCTGACAGCGAGGGCGTCACGCTCACCGACGCCGGCGCCTCGGGCGGCGTGTTCGTTTCGAGCGAGCGCAACGCCGACTCCTCCGGCACCAGCAGGCTCTCCGTACTGCGGTACGACGTGGCCGGCACGGGCACCACGCTGACCGCCGCCAAGGAGTGGAACCTGACCTCCGCCCTCCCGTCGGTGGGCTCCAACCTCGGGTTGGAGGGCATCACCTGGATCCCCGACGGCTACCTGACCGGCGCCGGGTTCACGGACGCGTCGACCGGCGCGGCCTACAACCCGGCCGGGTACGGCGCGCACGCGGGCGGGGTGTTCTTCGTCGCCGTCGAGGGCGGCACGGTGTACGGCTTCGTCCTCCAGGACAGCGGGGCGTTCACCCGGGTGGCCACCGTCGCCAGCGGCATGGCCGGTGTCATGGAGCTGCAGTGGGAGCCGCAGGCCTCGCGGCTCTGGGTCGTGTGCGACAACACCTGCGGCGGCCAGCACCGGACGATGCAGGTCGGAGCGAACGGCGCCTTCACCACCACCGCGGTGTTCAACCGCCCGAGCGGCATGGCCGATCTGAACAACGAGGGCTTCGCCCTGGCCGGCGCCGCGGAGTGCGCTGCCGGTTCGAAGCCCGTCTACTGGGCCGACGACGGCAACACCGGCGGCCACGCGCTGCGCAGGGGCACCGTCAGCTGCTGAGGCGCCGCCGTGGTCCCGGTCGCCGCGGCCGGGACCACGGCCGGCCCGTCAGAGTGACGCGCCGTGGTCCGCCAGGGCCGAGCGACGCTCGAAGACCTCGGGGCGGGCGGTGTCCAGGGCGGTGGCGACGGCGCCGAGCAGCACCGCCTCCTCCCCCAGCCCGCTCGGGGCGAGCTTCGGGCGCAGCGGGGTGAGGCGGTGCAGCTCGCGCTCCAGCGGCTCCAGCAGGAGGTCCGCGCTGCCGCCGACGCCACCGCCGAGCACCACCAGGTCCGGATCGAGGACGGCCGCCAGCACCGCGACCGCGTAGGCGAGCTGCTCGGCCTCGTGCTCGACCGCGCGGGCGGCCAGCGGGTCGCCGGTCCGGGCCGCGTCGAAGACCTGCTTGGCCGTCAGCGGGCCGCGCATCCCCAGGCCCAGTGCGGTGCGGACCACCGCGTCGGCCCCGGCCGCCTGTTCGATCGTCCCGGCCGGCCCGCCGTCGGCGCCGGGGGCCAGCGGCACCAGGCCGACCTCGCCCGCCGCCCCGTGCGCGCCGGAGAGCAGTTCGCCGTCCTTGAGGACGCCGACGCCCAGGCCGGTGCCGATCAGCAGGTAGGCGAACATCCGGCTGCCCCGGCCGGCGCCGAGGGTGAACTCGCCGAGGGCGGCGAGGTTGGCGTCGTTGGAGACGGTGATCGCGGTCTCCAGACCGGCCGCGATCCGGTCGAACAGACCGCGTCTGCCCCAGCCGGGCAGGCTGGTCGCGTACCGGACGCCGCGCCGCTGCTCGTCCCAGACGCCCGGGGTGCCGATCACGGCGTGGACGATGTCGGTGGCCGCCAAGCCGGCCTCGGCGGCGGTCTCCCGCGCGGCCGCCACCACGGCGTCGGCCACCGCGTTCGCCGAGCGGCCCTTGTTGGGCACGTCCCGGCGGGCGATGATCCGCCCGGCGAGGTCGGCCACCGCGACCCGCAGCCGGGCCCGGCCGATGTCCACGCCGAGCACGTGGCCGGCCGTCGGGTCGGGCTCGTACAGCACCGCCGTCCGGCCGCGCTCGGGCACGAACCGGCCCGCCTCGCGGGCCAGCCCGGCCTGCTCCAGCGCGGCCAGGGCCGCGGAGACGGTGGGCTTGGACAAGCCGGTGTCCCGGGCGAGCTGGGCGCGCGAGGACGGGCCGCCGGTGCGCAGCAGTTCGAGCAGCAGCCACTCGTTGTTGCTCCGCAGCCGCTGCCGGTTCCACGGCTGCGCCGGCGTCCCGCCCGGCGGAACGGTGGTCGGCAGGTGGCGGCTCATCGGTTCCTCCGGTCTGGGCGGTGCGCGGCGCCGTCGTCGGCGCCCCCGGCCTGTGCTGAGGCCTCGCCCAGTATGACCGGTCGTCAATCCGCCCTTCGGCCGCAACCCCCTCGGGGCGAGCACCGGGAATCCGCCCGCTGACCTGGCATGTCCTCGACCGCGGAGCCGGCGGCGACGTCTCCCGCACGCGGGCTGCCGCCCCGCACGGTGACGGTCAGCCGACCCAGCCGCCGGTGAGCCGCTGCACCGTGGAGCCGTCCAGGTCGGCGAGCTTGGCACCGACGAACGCGCGGGCCCGCTCGGAGGTCTGCACCCGGAACGGCGGGTGCTCGGCGGTCAGCGCCGCCACCACCGACTCGGCGGCCTGCTCGGGGGTCTGCGCCTGGTCGAAGGCGGCCCGGGTGCGGTCGACGTAGGCGCCCAGCGCGGGGGCGTAGGGGCCGGCGGCGGTCAGCAGGGCGGGGATGTCCAGCCCCTGGCTGGCGACGAACTCGCTCGCCACGGCGCCCGGTTCGACCACGCTGACCTTGACTCCCACGGTCGCGGCGACCGGCGCCAGCGACTCCATGAAGCCCTCGACCGCGAACTTGGCCGCGCAGTAGGCCTCGTTGAAGGGCTGCCCGACCACGCCGCCGACACTGGTGACGGTGACCACCCGGCCACCGACGGCCCGCAGGTGCGGCAGCGCGGCCCGGGTGACGTCGACGACGCCGAAGAAGTTGACCTCCATCGCGGCCCGGACGGGCTCCAGGCCGTCCTGCTCCACGGTGCCGACGTAGCCGGCGCCGGCGTTGTTGACGACGGCGTCGAGGCGGCCGTGCCGGGCGACCACCCCGGCCACGCAGGCCTCGACCGACCCGGGGTCGGTGACGTCGAGGCGGGCGACCTCGATCCGGTCGGCGACGCCCGCCGCCCCGGCGGCGGCGAGCAGCGCGCCGGAGCGGGCGGTGTCGCGCATGGTGGCGACGACGTGGTGCCCGGTGCGGGCGACGGCCACGGCGGCGGCGAGGCCGATGCCGGAGGACGTGCCGGTGATCAGGGTGATGCGGGTGGTGGTCATGGGGGCGCTCCCGGCGGGCTCGGCTTTATGTGCGTGCACACACACCATAGAACCGTGTGCACGCACACGCAAACAGGTAGAGTGACGGCATGGCGCGCACCGAACTCACCCTGGGCGAGCTCACCGCCCGCGACCACGCCTTCTACGGCCTCGTCTGGGCCGGCACCACCCTGAGCGCCAAGGTCGACCAGGCCCTCGGCAAGGCCCACGACCTACCGCTCTCCTGGTTCGAGGTGATGCTCTGGCTGCACGGGCAGGACGAACCGGTGGCCGCCTCCGACCTGGGCGCCAAGACCCTGCTCAGCCGCAGCCAGGTGTCCCGGGTGGCCGACTCGCTCCAGGCCCGCGGCCTGGTCGAGCGCGCCCCCTCCCCCGTCGACGCCCGCTCAGTGCGGCTCGCCCTCACCAACGAGGGCAGGCGGGTCTTCGCCGCCGCCGACGCCACCCGGCGCGCCGTCCTGGCCGAGGCCTTCGACGACCGGCTGGACGACGCGGACATCGCGGCCCTGGAGGCCGTCTGGGCCAAGCTCAAGCGGCCGGCCGCGCCGGCCCCCGCCTCCGCACCCACCCCCGGAACGTGAGCAGCCCGGCGACCCGTCGCGACGGGCCCCGCCGCACGGACCCGGGCACCGATGACCACACCACCACCGGCCGGTCAAGCTTCGGCCGGCCCTCGGGCGTGCCGCAGCCCGGCGCGTGATCATGTGAGTATGCGGTTCCGGCACGGCGAAGCAGGAGAGGGCGCCACCCCCGCGGACCCGGACGCGCGGTCACGCGCGACAGCGGCGGCGGCCCTGACCGCGAGCACCGGAGCCGTCACGGACAGCGACGGGACGGACCTGCTGCGTGAGATCCTCGCGGTGGCGCCCGTCGGCGTGGCCCTGCTGGACGACCGGCTGCGCTGGCAGTACCTCAACCCCGCGTTCACCACCGTGACCGGCCTGCGCCGGGCCGACCTGCTGGGCGGGTCGGTCGACGGCACCGCGTTCGCCGGCGCGGCCGACACGCTGCGGCGGGTCCTGGCCGACGGCCGGGCCCGCGAACAGGCCACCGGCGGCCCCGACGGCGCGGGTGCGCCCGTGCCGTCCGGCCTGCGGGTGCGCTACCGCCCGCTGGAACGCGCCGGGCGGATCACCGGTGTGGTGGTGGTCGTGCTCGACGACCCCGACCCGGAGCGCGAACTGCGGCGCGAACTGGGCCAGGCCCGCGCCCGGCTGGCACTGCTCGACGCGGCCGCCGACCGGATCGGCAGCACGCTCGACGTCGACACCACCTGTGCCGAGCTGGCCGCGTTCGCCGTCCCCCGGCTCGCGGAGCTGGCGACCGTCGACGTCCTGCCGCCCGAGGCCACCGCCCGCACCGGCGGCACACCGGGCACCCGGCTCCACCGCGCCGCCGTCGACTGCGTCGCGGGCCTGCGCGAGGCCGTGGCCGAGCTGCCCCGGCCCGGCGAGTCGGTCCGCCACCGGGACGGCTCGGCCGCCGCCCGCGCCCTGGCCGGCGGCGTCGCGGTGCTCGTCGACCGCCTCCCGACCGATGAGACGGCAGGCGAGACGGCCGACGGCACGGCCGGCGAGAGGGCCGACGACACGGCCGGCACCGCGCCGGACCCGGCGACCGCGGCCGCCTACCGGGCCGCCGGGGTGCGCTCCCTGCTGGTCGTACCGCTGACCGCCCGGGGGCACCTGGTCGGGCTGCTCACGCTGGCCCGGACGGCCGCCTCGCCGGGCTTCACCCCGGACGAGGCCGTGCTGATCGGCGACCTGGCCGGCCGCGCCGCCGCCGACATCGACAACGCCCGCCGCTACACCCGCTCGCAGGGCATCGCCCTCGAACTCCAGCGGGCCCTGCTGAGCGAACCGGGCAGCCCGCACCAGAACCTCGAACTCGCCTCCCGCTACCTGCCGTCCGGCACCAGCTCGGTGGTCGGCGGCGACTGGTACGAGACGGTGCGGCTGCCGTTCGGGCGGACCCTGCTGGTGATGGGCGACGTGATGGGCCACGGCGTCGAGGCGGCGGTCGACATGAGCACCTACCGCTCGACGCTGCGCGACGTCGCGGGCATGGACCTGCCGCCGCACCGGATCCTGCGTCAGCTCGACACCGTCATCGCGGCCAACGAATCGGCCCGCCCGGCGACCTGCCTGCTCGCGCTGGCCGACCCGGGCCGGGGCCGCTGGACGCTCTCCAGCGCCGGCCACCTGCCACCCGCACTGATCGCTCCCGACCGGCCGAACGAGCTGCTGCGGATCCCGACCGGCCCGCCGCTCGGCACCGGGCTCGGCGGCTACGAGCAGGCCACCCGTGAGCTGCTGCCCGGCCAGACCCTGCTGCTGTACACCGACGGCCTGGTGGAGCGCCGGGGCGAGGACATCGACGTCTCGCTCGACCGGCTGGCAGGGCTGCGGCTGCCGGCCGCCGGCGAGCTGGACGACCTGATCGACGCCGTGCTGCACGCGCTCGGGCCGTCCACCGCCGGCCCGGCCGAGGACGACATCGCCGTGCTGGCCGCCCGGCCCCGGGCCCGGCCGTGACCCGCTGACGCCGCGCTGACGCCCCGCTCCCGGCGCACTCAGAGCTTGCCGAGCGCCTGGTCGAGGTCGGCCCAGAGGTCCTCGGGGTGCTCGATGCCCACGGCGACGCGGACGGTGCCGGGGCCGATGCCGGCCGCGGCCAGCTCCGCGTCGTCGAGCTGGCGGTGCGAGGTGCTGGCGGGGTGCAGGACGAGGGTGTGCACGCCGCCGAGCGAGGGGGCGAGCGAGGCCAGCCGCACCGACTCGGTGAAGGTCCGGGCCGCCTCGCGCCCGCCGGCCAGGTCGAAGGCGAGCACGCCGCCGTGCCCCTGCGGCAGCAGGCGGCGGGCGAGTTCGTGGTCCGGGTGGGCGGGCAGCCCCGGGTAGTGGACGGCGGTGACGGCCGGGTGGGCGGCCAGCCGGCCGGCCAGTTCCAGCGCGGTCTCGCAGTGCCGGCGCACCCTCAGCGCCAGGGTCTGCAGGCCGCGCAGCGTCAGCCAGGCGCTGTGCGGGTCGGCCGAGGCGCCCAGTTCGACGGCGTAGTGCCAGACGGTCCGGTGGAGTTCGGCGTCGGCGAAGACGGCGAGGCCGGCCAGCACGTCGGAGTGGCCGCCGAGGTACTTGGTGGCCGAGTGGACCACGATGTCGGCGCCGTGCTCGATCGGCCGGCAGAGCAGCGGAGTGGCGAAGGTGTTGTCCACCACGCTGAGCACCCCGGCCTCCTTGGCGACCCCGATCAGCCCGGGCAGGTCGGTGACCCGGGTGGTCGGGTTGGAGATCGTCTCCAGGTGCAGCAGCCGGGTGTTGGGGCGCAGCGCGGCCCGCACCTCGGCCGGGTCGTCGCCCCGGACGTGGGTGACCTCCACGCCCCAGCGCCGGGCCAGGTCGGCGAGCACCGCGAAGGTGCCGCCGTACAGGCTCCGCTGGGCGATCACGTGGTCGCCGGAGCTCAGCAGCGCGAGCAGCACGGAGTTGATCGCCCCCATGCCGGAGGCGGTGGCGATCGCGCCCGCGCCGCCCTCCAGTCCGGCGACCGCCTTCTCCAAGGAGCGGACCGTCGGGTTGCCGAAGCGGTTGTAGAAGAACGCCTGGTCCGGCCCGCCGAACGCGGTCGTCATGGCGTCGTTGTCCTCGAAGGCGAACAGGTGGCTCTGATGCAGCGGCACCCCCAGCGGGCGGCTGCCGGTCACCTCCTCGACGGGCGGGTGGACGATCCGGCTCTCGGGGCGCAGCGCGCTGTCGAAGTCGCTCATGCCGCCCATCCTCGGCCGGTGCGGCGGGCCGCGCCCAGGGCCAATTCCGACCAAGTGGCCCCCGAACCCGCTGACCCCCGGCGGGACCGTCAGAGACCGCCGGCCGGCAGCAGGACCACCCGCGCCGGGTCGAACGGCTCCCAGCGGGCCGGGCGCCCGCTCCGCGCCACCCGCAGCCGGCACCAGCGCAGCCCGCCCGCGTCGTGCCACCACCCGCTGATCCGCCCGAGCGCCCAGCTGCCGTCGCCGAAGTGCACCTCGACCGGCTGGTAGACCCACTCCACCTCGGCGTCCACCGGGCCGCCGCCCGGCCCGGGTTCGCGTCGTCCGACGTCGCCCGGCCCGGGTTCGACCCGCCCGCCGCACTCGCCTTCGAGTACGGGCATGCCCCGACCCTCCACCACGGTTGCGCCTCCCGTTCCGGTGTGGTCGACGGCTCCCCGACGGAACGGCCGTGCGACCGGGCGTACAGCCCACCCGACCGACTCTACAGCCGTGTAGAGGGTCTTGACCGGAAACCCGGGCGGGTCAGGCCGCCGGCAGCCTCCTCGCCAGGTCCTCGGCCTCGCGCAGTTGCTCGACGCCCAGCCGCCGCAGGTCCCGGAGCAGCAGGGCCGCGTCCGCCACCGCGTCGTCCGGCCGGGGCAGCTGCGACGGCAGCGGCATCCCGAGGAGCGCCGCGAGGTCACCCGCCGGCAGGCCCAGCACGGTCGCGAAGTCGGCGACCAGCTCCGGGGTCGGCTCCTGCGCACCGGAGGCGATCCGACCGTAGGCGTCGGACATCCAGTAGCGGCCGGTGAGTTGGTGGAAGATCTTCGCTGTTCCGGTCCACCCGAGGTTGCGCGACGCGACCATCCGCATCAACAGGTTCCCGGCGGACGACGGATCCGGGGCCGGGGCCGAGGCCGGCAGCCCCTCGATCCGCCCCACCTGTCGGGCGTGCGGCAAGGACGCGACGAAGGCGCGCAGTTCGGCCCGCCGGTCGGCCGGCAGCGCCCTGCCGAACCGCACCACGCTCACGATCGAGGTGGTGACCATCCCGCCGACCGGAGCCAGGTCCGCCGGCAGCGGGACCGCCGCGATCTCGAACAGGTCGGCGGTGTCCAGGCCGAGAGCGGGCGCGAGTCGGCGCAGCAGCGCCGGATCCGGCACGCCGCCGGCCGGCACCGCGGCCGGTTCCGCCCCGGCGGCGTCCGCCCGGCGTGCCAGTTCGGCGGGCTCCAGGCCCCGGTGGTCCAGCAGTCGGGCCAGCAGCGTGGCGAAGCCGGGAAGCTCAGTCATTCCGCCAGCATAGGGCGGCCCGGGCGGCCCGACGGACCGCCGTCCAGCGGGGGCGGTGGCGCTGCGCCACCGTCCGCGGAACGGCCGCCGTTCACCCGTTCGACCGACGATGGCGGCCGACACGCTGACGGACAGTCACCGCCACGGTGCGCAGTGCCCGTTCCGGGCCTAGCGTCGGCCGAGGGCCGCAGTCGTGCGGCACCGGGCCGATCGGGCGGCTCGGCTCCGGCCACCGCCCAGGCCGCCGTTCCGCGTCCCGTTCCGCATCCCGTGCGAAGGAGCTCCCATGCCCACGATCACCACCCGCGACGGCACCCGGATCTTCTACAAGGACTGGGGCAGCGGCCGCCCCGTCGTCTTCAGCCACGGCTGGCCACTGAACGCCGACGCGTGGGACGAGCAGCTGCGGCTGGTCGCCGGGCACGGCTTCCGCGCGATCGCCCACGACCGGCGCGGCCACGGTCGCTCCGACCAGCCCTGGCAGGGCAACGACATGGACACCTACGCCGACGACCTCGCCGAGCTGGTCGAGCAGCTCGACCTGCGTGACGCCGTCCTGGTCGGCCACTCGACCGGTGGCGGCGAGGTGGCCCGCTACCTCGGCCGGCACGGGACGGCGCGGGCGGCCAGGGCCGTCCTGCTCGGCGCCGTCCCGCCGGTGATGCTGCAGAGCCCCGGCAATCCGGAGGGCACACCCCTGGCGGCCTTCGACGCCATCCGGGCCGGGGTCGACGGCAACCGCTCGCAGTTCTACTGGGAGCTCAGCGAGGCCTTCTACGGGTTCAACCGCCCCGGCGCCGACCTCTCCGGCGCCGAGGGCATCCGCCGGGCGTTCTGGCTCTGGAGCATGCAGGTCGGCGCGCGCGGTGCCTTCGAATGCGTCCGGCAGTTCTCCGAGACCGACTTCACCGAGGACCTGCGGCGCATCGACGTCCCCACGCTGATCGCGCACGGGAACGACGACCAGATCGTCCCGATCGCGGCCGCCGCGCTGAAGACGGTGAAACTCGTCCCCGACCACGTCCTCAAGGTCTACCCGGGTGCTCCGCACGGCCTGCACGGGGCGTACCGGGCCGCCTTCGAGGCCGACCTCCTGGACTTCCTCCAGGCCTGAGCGACCGCGCTACGGGCCGCGCTCGCGGCCCGTCACCCCGGTCCTCCCGGGTGACGGGCCGCGCGGCGCTCGGCCTCAGGACTCCCGGGTGCCGTCCCGGCGCCGGCGCCCCTCGGCGGTGCGGCGGCGGCGCCAGAGCGCGAACGGGACGGCCGCGGCGAGCGCGGCGGCCTCCGGCGCAGGCAGTTCCTCCAGCGCCCCGGGCCCGCCCGACGGCTGCCGATCCACCTGCTGCCCGCCCGCCGCGTTCTGATCGTTCAGCGCCTTCCGGTCGAACGTGCCGGGGACGGGGAGCGTGTCCCAGTGCCCGAGCGGCCAGGCGACGACGAACGCGCGGCCGACCACGTTGTCCACCGGGACGAAGCCGCCCCCGGGCTCATTGGCGTGGTACCGGGAGTCGCGGGAGTCGTTGCGGTGGTCACCCATCACCCAGATCCGGTCCTTGGGCACCTTGACCGTGCCGGCCGGCGCGTCGCCGCAGGGTGTCGCCCCCGGGTAGAGGTAGGGCTCGTCCAGCGGGACGCCGTTCACCTTCACCGGGCTGCCGGCGTTGCACTCCACGGTGTCGCCACCGACCGCGATCACCCGCTTGATCAGGTCCTTCTCGTCCTCGGAGGGCATCAGGCCGACGATGCTCAGGGCCTTCCTGATGCCCTGGACGACGGAGTTGCCGGACGGCGCGGCCGGCTCGTCCAACCAGCCGCCCGGATCGCGGAAGACCACCACCTCACCGCGCTCGGGGGTGGCGCCGAACCACGGGGTGAACTTGTCGACCAGCACCCGGTCACCCTTCTCCAGGGTGTGCTGCATCGACCCCGAGGGGATCGAGAAGGCCTGCACGAAGAAGACCTTGATGCCCAGTGAGAGCAGCAGGGCCACGACCACCAGGATCGGCAGCTCCTGCCAGAACGGGCGTTTCCTGCGCTCCGCCCGGCGGGTCCGGCCCTTCGTACCGGGGGCGGGGTCGGCGGCACCGGCAGCCGGATCGGCACCGGCTTCGATACCGGCTCCGGGACCGGCACCGCCTTCGACACCGCCGACCGTGCCGCTCCCCGCGCTCGCGTCGACACTCATCCCTGGGCCCCCTCCGAACGGCCTCGCGGGGCCCGGTTCGGAACCCCCGCTGTCAGCTAACGAACGGAGGTTCCCGGCCGCGCCCGGACGTGGATGCGCTCGCCCTGCGCCCCGAACAGGCTGAGGAACTCGACGGCGTTCGGGCCGGCGTTGCCGAAGGCGTGCGGGGTCCGGGTATCGAACTCCGCGGCCTCCCCGGCGGTGAGGACGAGGTCGCGCGAGCCGAGCAGCAGGCGCAGCCGGCCGGCCAGCACGTAGACCCACTCGTGGCCCTCGTGCACCCGTGGTTCCAGGTCCGGGCCGGCGCCGTGACCCGGCGGCATGATCTGCTTGTAGGCGTGCAACCCGCCGAGGTGGCGGGTGAGCGGGATGAAGGTCTGACCGCCGCGGGTGAACGGGCGGGCGTGGACCCGGGGGTCGCCGGTCGCCGGCGCGCCCACCAGTTCGTCCAGCGGCACCCGGTACTCCCGGGCGAGCGGCAGCAGCAGTTCCAGGGTGGGTTTGCGCTGACCGGACTCCAGCCGGGACAGCGTGCTGAGGGAGATCCCGGTCACCGCGCTCAGCCTGGCCAGGGTGGTGCCGCGCTCGCGCCGCAAGGCCCGCAGCCGGGGCCCGACCGTGGTCAGGACGGCGGCGAGGTCGTCGTCGGCGTCGCCCGTGCCGGCCTGGGCGGTGGTGCGGGGGGTGGCGTGGGCACTGTCATGGGGGTGGTCGGCCATGGACCCTATCTGCCGGTCCGGCAAGGGGATCTGTCAAACGGGCATCGGCCGACCGAGTCCGGGGCGTCCCCTCCCCGTCCTCGCCCCCGTCCTCGCCCCGACGAGCGCCCTCGTCAGTGACCGCCGCCGAGCATGATCCGTGCGATCAGTTCACGTCGGCTGGCCACCCCGGCCTTGGCGAACACCGACTTGAGGTGGTCCTGCACGGTGTACGGCCTCATCGCCAGCAGCCGCGAGACGTCCCGGGTGTCGCAGCCGCGCACCAGCAGCAGGGCCACCTCCTGCTCGCGCGCGGTCAGCCCGTACGCGGAGAGGTAGAGCGGCATCGCGTCGGCCGGGGTGGCCGCGGACGCCACCACCGTCACCTCATCGGCCGCCGAGCCCTGCAACGGCGAGGCGTGCAGCACGTACCAGCGGCCGTCGCCCGCCTGGATGCGGATCTTCGACTGCGGCACCGGCAGCCCGCACACCGTGCGGCGGGCCTGCTCGGCGGCCATCGCGAAGGCGAGCGGCAGCCCCAGCGAGGTGCGGGAGGGGTCCGCGAGCCGGGCAAGCAGCTCCTCGGCCGGGCCGGAGACGGCGACCAGCCGGTTCGACGCGCCCAGCACCACGACGGCCGGTCCCGCGTCGAACCCGGCCGCGCCGACCGGCGGCAGGTGGCAGGCCCGCAGGGCGTTGCCCAGGTGCCGGGCGGCGGTGTCGGCGAGTTCACGGTGGCGTGCGAGGAAGGGGCCGCGGTCGGCGGCCCGCATGAACACACCGCAGCCCCACATCCCGCCGTGCGCGTCGAACGCCGCGCGCAGCTCGTCACCGAACCCGGCCGGGGCGATCTGCTCGCGGTAGCGGACGGCGCGCTCCGGCCGCCCCTGGGTCGCCCGGCTGAGCGTCTCGGCCCGGACCCCGCTGCGCCGGATCTTGGGGAAGGTGGCGGGGTCGTCGGTCCAGACCTCCAGCCGGACGGCTTCCTCGAAGGAGTCCAGGCTGAGGTCGTCGCTCAGCACGGAGTTGACCAGCCCGGTCGCCGGGTCGGCGGTGTGCCAGCAGACGGCGTCGTACTCCAGGACCTCACGCAGCAGTTCGTCGGCCCGGCGGAACACCGCCTCGGCCGTCAGCCCGGCACCGGCCAACTCCCTTACGCCCTCGATCGCCTGTTGTGCCGCGGCCGCACGTGCCCCACGTGATCCCATGGCCCGGAAACTAGCACGCACACCAAGCACCGGGCATGCGCCGATCGGCGGGGGTCGGATCCACCGAAAGGATGGGGTCGGGGCCCGACCAAAGTACCCGTCAGGAGGCTCCGGCCGAGCCGGGACGGCGCCCCCGGCGGGCGAGGACGCCTCCGCCCGGCCCGCCGGGGGCGGGAGCGCCCGGCGCAGTGCTCGGGGCGCGGCCGGGGCTCGGACGGGTGTCAGTGCAGGCGATGTTGGCGATGCCGGACGCGACGGTGATCCGCCGGGTCGCCGACAGCAGCAACCAGGCCTGGCCCACGGTGTCCCGGCCGAACGCCTCGCCGAACCAGATCGCCCCGTAGCCCGTCTCCTCGATCTCCGCGGCCGCCTCGCGGACCCGACCGGCCGGCTGTCCCTCGAAACCGAAGGTCCAGATCCCGACCCGACCGAGACCGTTCCGTGCGTCGTCCGTCATCGGTGCTCCTCGCAACTGTGTCGAACTCGGCCGGGGGCGCGGCCCCCGGACCGGCCCAAGGCAGGCAGGCTTTCCGGAGAGGTTCTCCGGTTCGCCTCGGCCTACAATACGGAGCACTTCTCCGTTTGACTACCGATCAGAACCGGTCCGGGACCACCCGATCAGGACCGAGGGCGAGGATCCGACCCATGACCGCAGCTCGGCGCACCGACGCCCGCCGCAACCGGGAGCTCCTGCTCGCCGCCGCCCACGAGGCGTTCGGCGAGTCGGGGCCCGAGGCTTCGCTCAACGACATCGCGCGCCGGGCCGGCGTCGGACCGGGCACCCTCTACCGGCACTTCCCCACCCGGGCGGCCCTGCTGGCGGCCGTCCTGCAGGAGCGCGTCGACCGGCTCTGCGCCCGGGCCGAGGAACTCGCGGCGAGCCGGCCCGCCGACCGGGCGCTCGCCGCGTGGCTGCGCGCCTTCGTCGCCCACGCCCGCGTCAACCAGGGCCTCGGCGGCGCACTGCTGCTGGAGGCTCCCGACGCGCCGGGCACCGACGACTGTCACCGGCGGATCGAGAACGCGGCCGCCGCCGTACTGACCCGCGCCCAGCGGGACGGCTCGGCCCGACCGGACATCTCCCCCGACGACCTCCTCCGGCTGACGCTCGGAATCGCCGTCACCAACACCCGCCGGGGCCCGGAGGACGAGGCCCGCGTCGAACGGCTGCTCGCCCTCGTCCTGGACGCCACCCGGACACCGGCCCCCACGCCGCCCCCACCCCCGACCGCGGAGACGGAGGCGGAGACGGGCGGCTGGGACGGGCAACGGTGACGGGCGGGCGGGACGCCGGGCACACGGCGGACCCCCCGGGAGTGCCTCAGAGCCAGTTGCGCCGCTTGAAGACCAGGTACAGCCCGGTGCAGACCAGCGCCATCAGACCGATCGCGAACGGGTACCCGAAGGCCCACTTGAGCTCGGGCATGGCTTCGAAGTTCATGCCGTAGACGGTGCCGATCAGGGTCGGCGCGAAGAGGATGGCGGCCCAGGAGGAGATCTTCTTGATCTCGTCGTTCTGCACGTGTCCGGCCTCGGCGAGCTGCTTCATCTCCTCGTTCTGCCGCTGCGAGACCAGCGTCGCGTTGACGGTGAGGATGTTCTGCAGCATCTGCCGGAAACCGTCCACGCGCTCGGCGGCGTAGGTGGCGTGGTCGGCGACGTCGCGCAGGTAGCGCTGGAGCTCGTCGTCGGTGCCGTACTTGCCGAAGCCCGCCTCCAGGCTCTTCATGATCTCCAGCAACGGACGGGTGGCCCGCTGGAGCTCGATCACCTCGCGGGAGAGCTCGTAGATGCGCCGGGAGACCTGCGGGTCACCGCCGAACACCTCCGTCTCGATCTCGTCGATGTCGTGCTGCAGCCCCGCGATCACCGGCGCGTAGCCGTCCACCACGGCGTCCAGCACCGCGTACAGCACCGCCTCCGGACCGAGCGCCAGCAGCTCCGGATCGGCCTCCAGCCGGCTGCGCACGGCGGACAGGTCCGGCGCCTGCGAGTGGCGCACGGTGAGGACGAAGTCCGGGCCGACGAACAGGTGGACCTCGCCGAAGTCGACCTCCTCCACGTCGTCCAGGTAGCGGGCCGCGCGCAGCACCACGAACAGCGTGTCGCCGTAGCGCTCCAGCTTCGGCCGCTGGTGGGCCACGATGGCGTCCTCGACCGCCAGCTCGTGCAGGTCGAACCGCTCGGCGGCCTCCAGCAGCTGTGCCTCGGCGGGCCGGAACAGCCCGATCCAGGCCATCGTGCCGGGCTTGCCGGGCAGCTGGCGGTAGATGTCGGCCAGGCTGACGGGCGGCTCGACCCGGCGGCCGTCACGGTAGACGGCCGCCTCCACGACGGAGCGCTCCAGCGTGACGGGCTCGGTGGGCTGGTCGGGCCTCGGGTCCATCGAGTGCTCGGGCGCCGGCTGGGCTTCGCCGCCGTGGGCGGTGTTGTCGGAGCGGGAGAACGGACGCTTGCTCGCGCGCACGGCGCGCACACGCCAGTCGGACATGGCGGGTACCTCCACGGTTCGGTGTCCGCCGCTCCCCCGGGACCGGGGTCGCCGGGAGCTGGGCGGGTGGGAGGCGCCCGGCCGGCCTCCACCGCGCACGGCGCCCGGCCACCTGGTGGCCCGTCGTCAGCGACGGGCGGTACGGCGGCGGGGTGCGGGAGCGGTACGGGAGGAGGGGTGCCGGGAGCCGGGAGAAGAGGGCTCAGGAGAACAGGGGGATGTGCCGGGGCAGGGCCGACTTCGGCCTGGACTACTGGAATCCACAGCTCTCACCTCCTCGCCGTCGGGGCGCCCGTTCCCCGGGTCGCCGTTACCGGCCCATCAGGGAGCGAGCCACGCCGTACGGCCGAGAGCATACCGGCCCCACCGGAAACGGGCGGACACCCCTGATCTCGTCAGAGCTTCGGCACACCACTGCGTAGCACCCGGGGGTGCAGCCACTTGGGGTCACCCCTCAGGCCGGGGAGACCTGTCATCAACTTGACCCGGCCCTGAAGGACTCCGTTGGGAAATCCGCAAAGCGGTGATGGCTGCTTGTCGGGACTGCCAGGATCGGATTGCTGTCGATCGAGGAGGTCGGGTGTCGCTGGAGTCGTGGCGTGATGTCGGGGTGCCGGAGCTGACCGCCCGGGTGGTGCGGGCCTCGTTTCCGAAGGGGACACTGGCGATCCGCATGCGGGAGGCACTCGGTCCGCTGTTCGGGGACGAGTCCTTCGTCGAGGCGTTCCCGACGCGGGGCCGGCCGGCGATCTCGCCGGGGGTGTTGGCGTTGGTCTCGGTCCTGCAGTACGCGGAGGGTCTCAGCGACCGGCAGGCCGCCGACCAGGTGCGGGCCCGGATGGACTGGAAGTTCCTGCTTGGCCTGGAGCTGGACGATCCCGGCTTCGATTTCACGGTGCTGGGTGACTTCCGCGCCAGGCTGATCGAGCACGGTCTGGAGGAGAGGGTCCTGGATCTGGTCCTGGCAAGGATCTCCGGTCTCGGGCTGCTGCGGGCAGGTGGTCGTCAGCCGACAGACTCCACTCATGTGTTGGCTGCGGTACGAGTGTTGAATCGGATGGAGTTCGTCGGCGAGACCTTGCGAGCGGCCCTGGAAGCGCTGGCCGCGGCGGCTCCGCAGTGGCTTTCGACGGTGGTCACCGCTGCCTGGGTCGAGCGCTACGGAGCCCGGATCGACTCCTACCGCTTCCCCAAGGGGGAGAACGTCCGGCAGGAGTGGTCCGAGCAGGTCGGCCGGGACGGCTTCGCTCTTCTGGAAGCGGCCTTCAGGCCAGGAGCCCCGGGCTGACTGCGGGAGGTTCCGGCCGTCCAGGTCCTGCGCAGGGCCTGGGTCGAGCAGTACCACTGCGACGGTGAGGGGGTGCGCTGGCGGGAGGCGAAGGACCTCCCGCCGGGCAGACAT
>NZ_JBHVWC010000061.1:0-68581 GCF_042882445.1 Kitasatospora sp. NPDC058218
GCACCTGATCAGGTGCCCGGCCCGCTTCGTCGTACCGGAGTATCGGTGTACCGGAGTACCGGGGTCTACCGGCTTCGCTCGCGGGCGGCGGTCAGCCGGCCGCGCACGGCGGCGTGGACCTCGGCCTCCTCGGCCGGGTCGGCCGCGAGGCGGCGCAGGCGCTCCAGCACGCGGGCGTCGCCGGTGGTGGCGACGTGCCTCGCGGCGAGCTCCCGGGTCGACTCCTCGCAGTCCCAGAGGCACTCGACGGCCGGGCCCTCGGGGAAGGCCACGTCGGTCGCGGCGAGCGCGCGGGCCGCACGGCCGCGCAGCTCGGACGAGGCGGCCTCGCCGTAGATGTGACGCAGGACGGGGACGGCCTCGGCGGCGGCCAGCCGCCCCGCACCGTCGACCAACGATCCGAGCCCGGGGCCGCCGACCCCGCGGACCGAGATCCAACGGCGCAGCCCGGCCACCACCAGCGCCTCGTCGCCGGGCTCCCCGGCGTCGGCGAGCAGCTGGACGGCGGCCTCGCCGAGGGCGCTGTCGGCGCCACCCGTCGCCGGGTCGGCCCAGCGACGGGCGTGGGCCAGGGCCTCGGGGCCGCGCATCCGGCCGAGCAGCTCCAGGGCCGCGCGCACCGTCCGGTCGTCGACATCGGCGGCGGCGGCCTCGATCAGGCCGGCGGCGGCCGGGTCCTGTTGGTCGACCAGGTAGCGCAGGGCGGCCCGGCGGGCGCCGGGCAGTCCGCCGCGGGCGGCCTCCAGCACGGCGGGGCGGTCCTCGGGGCGCACCACGGCGGCCAGGCAGCGGGCGGCCGCGGCGGCCCGGCGGTCCACGGCGTCGGGGCCGGCGGGATCGCCCGCGTCGCGGGCGGGCTCCGGGCGGTCGGGCCGGCCGGCGAAGGCGGCGGCACCGAGGCCGCCGAGCTCGCCCTGGTCGGCCCAGGCGAGGACGTCGGCGGTGGACCAGCCCGGGGTCACACCGCTGCGGTTCAGCTGGCGCTGCCAGAGGTCGAACGGGGACTGCTCGCTCGCCGCGGCGACCCGTGGGTGGTAGGCCGCCCAGAGCCGCCAGGGCCGTGGCTCGTACGCGCCGCGGATGAACTCACGCAGCTCGGCGTCGCCCTCGGGGCCCGGCGGGAAGTGGTCCAGCACGGCGGTACCGAGCAGCAGCAGGCCGCGGTCGTCGTCGCGCAGCGCGAGCTCGTCCAGCGCCCAGGCCCAGTTGGTGCCGGTGGCGGCGTACTCGCGCAGCATCAGCAGCGCGTCGCGCCGGCCGTACGCGGCGAGGTGGCCCAGTACCGAGAGGGCGAGACCGGTGCGGTACTCGTCGTCGTCGAGGAGGTCCTCCGGGTCGTGGAGGTGGTCCTCGATGCCGTCGAGCGGCGCCTCCAGTTCCATGTAGAGGCGCGCGTAGTAGAGGGAGCGGTTCTCGAGCTGCCAGTCGGCTCTCGGGTCCCTGGTGACGCACTCCTCGAGCGCGGCGAGGGCTTCGGTTCGGTCGGCGGCCAGCGCATGGAGCTGCCCGTCACCGCGGCCTCGCTGGAGGAGGCCGAGGAGGCTGGCACTGGGTGCTATCACTGGCTCGAACATGAGGTCAGCATCCGTTGCGGCGGTCGTAGTGGCAACGGGATTTCCGTCGCCGGGGTCACTGGTCGGTACTGCGGTGGGCGCCCGGGCGCCGGAATCACCGAAGGTTACCGCCTCGGACACCTCGCCGCACACAGGGCAATCGGCCCTCCTGCCGCACTGGCATATGCCGGAGGAATTTTGCCAGAGATCTGCCCAAATCCCCCACAGGGGTGACTCCGCTGTGCGACAGTCTTCTCACTGATTCGACAGTCTCCCACCCCACGACCACCCCCTCCGCCCACCTCGACCGATGGGTTCGCCATGAGCATGCCTGCCCCCACCGCCCGCCGGGCCGTGCGCCCCCGCGACGCCCGACGGACGGACGCCGGGGCGGACGACGGCTCGGTGGGCGGCAGAGTGGACGGCACGGCACAGGCGCCGTCCGGCCCCGTGGTCGGCTCCGCCGAGTGGGATCTGCTCACCGACGACGTCCGGTGGTCCGCCGAGATGTTCCGCCTGCTCGGCTGCGACCCCGGGCACGGCCCGCTCAGCCTCGACCGGCTGCCCGACCGGCTCGCCGAGGCGGACCGGCCGCAGCTGCGCCGGATGATGACCGACGCGCTGGTGCACGGACGGCACGCCTTCGGCACCCTCCAGGTCTGCCACCCCGACGGCGGGCGCGGCACGGTCGAGTGTGCGGGCGAGCCCGTCCTCGGGACGGACGGCACCGTGACGGCGCTGCGCATGCTGCTGCGCCCCGCCGACCCCGCCTGACGGCGGAACCGGACGACGGCGAACCCGGACGGACCGGACGAACCCGGCAGACCCGGCAGACCCGGCAGACCCGCACGAGGTGACCGGACAGGTCGGCGGACCCCGAACCGACCGGCTCAGGCGAGCTTCGGCCGGTTCTTGGCGTCCGCCTGCCGCAGCTCCCGCCCGAGCTGCGCGCGCAGCTCGTCCACCACCGGCAGACCCCGGTAGCGGGCGGTCAGCCGGTACATCTCGCGCAGCCGGTCCCAGGTGCGGTGCGAGGAGTTCTGGCCGATCAGGTTCATCACCATCTTGGCCTGGAACTCCGCCGCGTCGGGCTCCCCGGTGAGCCAGTGCACCGAAGCGAGCGTGATCCGGTCGAACAGCGCCGAGCGCAGCTGGCCGGTGCCCTCGCGCAGACTGATCACCCGCTCGGCCTGACGGCGCGCCTGCGGGGCCGCCGTCGGATCGTGCTCCGCGAGAGTGCGCAGCACCAGTGCCTGCATCCCGCGCAGCTCTGCCTCGTCGAAGACCTGCATCCACGACGGCGGCGGCTCGGACACGTCCTCGGCGAAGAGGTCCTCGGCCTCGCCGAGCAGTCGCCAGGTGTCCTGCGAGTGCCCGATCGAGGCGTGCGCCCAGGCCTCCACCGTGTTCAGCATCGCCCGGGTTCTGGGCAGCACCCGGCCGCCGCTCGCCCTGGCCGCCGACATCAGGTCGAGCGCGTCGTCGGCCCGGCCCAGGTGCACCATCTGCCGGGCGGCCCGGGAGATCGCCTCGCCGGCCCTGGGGCGGTCGCCGGCCTCCTTGGCCGACTCGGCGGCGATCATGAAGTACTTCTGCGCGGTCGGCTCCAGGCCGACGTCGTGCGACATCCAGCCCGCCAGCACCGCGAGGTTGGCCGCGACCAGCCACAGCCGCTGCTCCGCCGCCGGGTCGTGGCGGTGCGTCAACAGACCGCCCACCTCGTTGAGCTGGCCGACCACCGCCTTGCGCTGGAGGCCGCCGCCGCGCGCCGCGTCCCAGGCGCGGAACACCTGCACCGAGCGCTCCAGCGCCTCCACTTCGTCGAGCCCGACCGGGCCCGCGTCGTACACGTCCACCACCGGGCGGGCACCGCCCTGGGTGACGACCTGTCGGGGTCCGGGTGCGGACGCCGCGTACGCGACGGCGTCCCCGCCCAGCCAGCCTTTGAGAGTGTCGGCGATGACCGCCCCGGCCGTGAGCGCGGCGCCCGCACCCACCAATCCACGTCGGTTGAGCATGAGGTCCATTCCCGTGAACTCGGTGAGGACCGCGGCCGTACGATCCGGCTCCCATGGAGGTGCTGCGGGCTGCGCCGCTCCGGTCCTGGTGGGCCGGTGTCGTTCCAGACCGAGGTCCTCAGTGGTGACGACACGGCCGAGCCGCTCCGTGAACACGGACGCCAGTACCCTCGGCACCGGATCGCGCGGGATCTCTCCCTGCTCGATCCACCGCCGGACCCGCGAGGTGTCGGTGGACAACTGCTGCTGTCCCATCGCGGCACCACGCCGGTTGACCAGCCGCGCGAGCTCGCCCTTCGACCATCCGGTCAGGACGAACAGATCGGCGAGTCGGGTGTTGGGTCCCCTGCTCACGTGAAGCCCCCAGGTTCCTCGGCTGGTTCGAGGCTAGAGGCTCCGTCATGTGCCAGGCGAGCATTCGCCAGGCTTCGCCAGGGTCCGCCACATTACCAACCAGTGCCGTCCGGGTGTGATGTAGAGGTGCGCCACCTCGCCCCTCGGGTCGGGCGGCGCACCGGGCAGGTCGGAGGCACTCCCCCGACCGTGTCACGGGGCGTCCCCGGTCCTCACCCGAGGGGGTGGCGCGGCCGGGTGGCGCGGGGGCGCCGGGCACGGCCACGGCAGTCCGGTCGTCCGCATTCCCCAGGGTGCGGACGGCCGGAGCACCGCCGTAGCAAGGGGCTCCGGCCCCCGCGTCCGTGCCCGGCGCCCGCGCTCCACCCACCGCACCGAGACAGGGCCGCCGTCACGCCAGGAAGCACGCGGCACCGGCCCTCCCCGCACCGCGGGGCGCACCCGCCGACGGACAGAAAGGGACCACCCTCACCCCATGTACTCATCAGCGACCTCCCCCACGCCCACCGCGACCCGCACCGCGCTGCGCCCCCCGGGCGCGGCCGCCGGCCGTCCCGGTCCGAAGCAGGTGCCGGCGCCGAGCCGCCCCGCGGTGCCGCGCGGCGCCGACGGCCGGACCACGGACGCGCGGGGCCAGGCCGCCCGGACGGCGCTGGGGCTGCGCGGCCCCGAGTCCGTCCTGCCGGTGGGCGCCCGGATCCCGGGTGTCCGGCCGGGCGACGGCCGGCTGCTGCGCCCGCCGATGCGGCCGGGCCAGCCCGGCGCCCCCGAGCGGATCGACCCGGCGGCGCTGCAGACCCCCGCGGTACGGGCCGCGCTGGCGGGTGTCGCCCGGATATGCCCCGCGTTCACCCCGCGCCAGGTGCTGCGCGAGGGGAGCCGCCACATCCTGGTGGCGGGCACCATCGGGCGGGCGCCGGTGGTCGCCAAGTGCCTGGCCCCGCAGGCCGTGCGCAGTGAGTACTTCGAGCAGCTGGTGGCCGACTTCCACCACGAGGTCGCGGTCTACCGGGCCTTCGTCCGGCACCGCCCGCCGGTGCGGCTGCCCCGGCTGGTCGCGGCCGACCACGACCGCTGCGTGCTCGTCATGGAGCGCGTCCCCGGCCGGCCCGCCGCCCGGGAGCGGCACCCCGTCAACGCGCCCACCCCGGGCGAGGTGCGGGCGCTGCTCACCGCCGTCCGCACCCTCAACCTGTGGCGGCCGCCGACCGACGTGTTCCAGCCGCGGATGGACTACCAGCTGGAGATCGCCCGCTACCACTCGGTGGGCCAGCTCACCGACCGGGACGCCGGCGATCTGCGCGGCCTGCTGCACGGCCTGAGCCACACCCCGCTCCAGCTCTGCCACGGCGACGCCCTGCTCAGCAACATGCTGCTGGCGCCGTCCGGCCCGGTGCTGGTCGACTGGGAGCAGGCCGGGTGGTACCTGCCGGGCTACGACCTGGCGGTGCTCTGGAGCGTGCTCTCCGGGGACACCGCGGCCCGCCGGCAGATCAGCCAACTCGCCCAGAGCGGCGGCACGCTGGCCCGGGACGCGTTCCTGGTGAACCTGGTGCTGGTGCTGATGCGGGAGATCCGGCTGTACGACGTGCCCGGTGCGGGCGAGGAGCAGCGGATCATGATCCGCCGGCTGTACGACGACGCGGCCCTGGCCCGCCGGGCCGTCCGCGCCGCCGTCGGCACCCGCTGAGTCGTCGCCACCCGCCGAGCAGGAGTACGGCGTCGGACCGGCCGGACGGACGCAGCGCCCCTGACCGGCCGGTCAGGGGCGTCGTCCGCGCTCCAGGGCGGCCCGACCGGCGGCGTCCAGGACGGACTCGTCCGGAGCGAAGTGGACGCGGCTGCTGAGGACGTCGCGCAGGTAGCGCTCCAGCGGGTGACGACGGCTCAGGCCGGGGCTGCCGGTGAGCGAGACCGCCTGCTGGACGGCCGCTATCGCCGCACGGGTGGCGAGCAGTTGCGCGGGCCCGGTCCGGGCGACGGCGTCCGGCTCGGCCCGGTCCACCCGCGGCGCCAGTCCGTTGACCAGCTCCTCGGCACCGATCAGCTGGGCCTCGATCTCGCCCAGCGCGCAGCGGTAGCGGGGCAGGCTGCCGAGCGGCTCGGTGAGGTTCGCGGGGGTGCGCTGGTTCAGGAAGCGGACCAGCCACTGTTCGGCCGAGCGGGCCACCCCGAGGGCGACGGCGGACAGCGCCAGGTCGTGCCAGGCGCGGGTGAGTTCGGCGGCGGACACCGGATTCTCCGGGGCACTGCCGGTGACGGCCGCCCCGGGCGGCGCCGCCGGGTCGCGGGCGGGCCCACCGGCTCGGCCACTCCTCGGGGCGGTGAGGCCGAGCGCGAGTTCGCTCGGCACCCGGACGGCGTCCAGCACCACGTCGTGGCTGGCGCTGGCCCGCAGGCCGAGCTGGTCCCAGGTCGGGTCGACCTCGATGCCCTCGCTCTCGCCCCGGACCAGGAAGGTGCCGACCCGCGGCACCGGCTCGTCGGTCCGCGCGGTGACCGCCATCCAGGCCAGCGCCTCGGCGCCGGCGCAGTACGTCTTTCGGCCACTGAGCAGCCAGCCGTCGCCGTCCCGCCGGGCCACCGTGGCGGGCGGTGCGCCGGCCTGGCCGCCGGGCTCGGCGCGCAGGGTGTTGACCAGGGCCGGTCCCCGGCGGGACTCGGTGAGCAGCCGTCGGTAGCCGGCCGTCGGCCAGCCCGCCACCCGGGCCTGCTCGGCGTGCTGCAACAGGGTGAAGGCGGTGACCACGGCCACCGAGGCGTCCCCCCGGCCGAGTTGGGCGAGCACCCGGACGGTGTCGGCGAGCGTGCCGCCGGGGCCGCCGTACCGCTGGGCGACGGTGAGGGTGAGCAGGCCGGCCTCGTGCACCGCCTCGATGCCCTGGTAGGGGAAGGTGGCGTCGCGGTCGTGTTCCTCGGCGCGGGCCGCCAGCAGGTCGACGACCCGGGGCAGCCCGGCGAGGGCGGCGGCGACGGGCGACTGGTCGGCAGCGATGGTGGTCATGGTGCTGGTGCCTCCGGGCGGCAGCGTGGGCTCGGCAAGTGCGGGCGGCACGCCGGACGGGCGCGCAGTACCGGTTGGCGACCCCGGAGGTCAGCGGAACGACCGCCCCCGGATCGGCGCCGGCCACTCGGCCGACCACCCGCCGCCTCGGGGACGAATCCCCCTCAGTGGCCCCGACACACCGCGCTCGCGGTGCGCCGCAGGTCCAGGTAGCTGCGACGGGTCAGCAGCGGGAGACGGCACGACATGTTCGCGACTGTACGAAGCGTTGATCGAAACCGTCAAGCAGCGCCCGGAGCGCGGACCGGCCCCGACCGGGACGCGGCCGGGGTGCCCGTCAGCCCTGCTGGAACATGTCCGCCGGAAGCGGCTTGAGCAGTTGGTAGAGGTCGTCCGAAATCGGTCGGTCCCAGGAGGCGATGGTGACCTGGACGCCGTCGCTGCGCCCGAACTGGGAGCAGAACACCCGGCCCTCGCTGACCTTGACCTTCTTCACGATCAGCAGATCATCCCCGAGCATCACCGGGAAGTCCTCCGCCGAGACGAACTCGACCGGTTCTTCGTTCTCCAGCGCCGCGAGCAGTTGCCGGACCTCGAAGGGCACCTCGTCCCCGGTCTCGCGGGCCGGCGAGCCGTCGGGGAGGTTGCCGATGAACATCGCCGGGCCTCTGCCTCCGAACAGGTCGTAGCGGAGGAAAATCCCCTGGCAGGAGCCGTCCGGGCCGGTCATCATGGCCGCACCGAAGTCGCCGGGCCAGTCGCCCGGGTCCATCGCGAGCACGTCGAAGTCCGGGCCGGCGGGCTGTCCGGAGCGACGGCGGAGAAAAGACATGGGAACATCGTACGTGCCCGGCACACCACTCTCGCGGGGTGGGTGGGGCCCTGGACGGAGATCCACGCTCAGAGACCAATGTTGACTCTGAGCAACCGTCCGGGCTACGTTCGGTTCAGCACGACAGCCGTTCTGGGTTTCACCCTCCGGGGGGACGGCATGTCGCAACGCGGCCCTACACGCGTATCCCTCACTGTGCACATTGTCGTGCCGAACCGCCGAGCACCCAGCTTCGTCGTCGCACACAGCACAGCACACAAGCCAACAGTTCCACCTCACACAAGCAAGGTCCGCGGGGCCCCGGCCCGTCGCTCCCGCGGATCTGCTCGGGACGCCGCCGCGTGGGGGCGTGCGGGTCCCGAGCACCCGGCACCGACGTCGAGTCGCTCTCGGCTCCGGTGTCAGCCTCCCGGCGACTGCCGGCCCCTTGTGGGCCGGGACCGGCCAACGCACCCCCGGTGCGCAGGGGATGACTGGGAGGCAGGTCCGGCATCGCTGCCGGGCTGCACAGCAGGCGCCGTGTCTGGCCGCGTGGGGGCGGTGGGCACGGCGTCTGCCTGTGCTCATACTCTGAGCTGCGCTTGTCTAACAGTCAACAGAATTTATGACCGGGTACGCTCAAAACTGATCAAAAGATGGAAACGGGCCCCTCACAGGGCCCGTTTCGGCACTCTTCTCCCGGCTCTCCGGCCGGCTCCGCCGGTGAGATCTCCCACAGAGATCTCCGACGGAAAACTCCGATGAGGGCTCCGACCGGATCTCCGGCGGGCCTCAGGTGAGGTCGAACTCGCCGTCCCGGGCACCGAGCACGAAGGCGCGCCACTCCCCCGGCGTGAACACCAGGACCGGCCCGTCCTCCTGGCGGCCGTCCCGCATGCCGATGTAGCCGTCCACGAACGCGATCTGGACGTCCCCGACCCCCTGGCTGCTGCACAGCCAGGTCGCCCCGGTGAAGTCCACCTTCGGCTTCCCGCTCGGCGCGAGCTCCGGCGCCGCCGCAGCCACCTCCACGGCCGCGTCCACGGCCGAATCCACGTCAGTCCCGATATTGGCTGCCACTGCTGGTCTCCTCCCGACGGCTTTGCGAGGCCAGCCTAGTCACCGCCGCCGCCCGGGTCAGCGGGTTGCCGAGGACTCCCCCGACCGGGGCCGGCGCTCCGCCCGCGGGCCCCGCGGGCCGCCGCCCCGCGCCGGGAGGCGGCCGGCCGGACAGCGCCCGCGCACACCCCTCGCACCCCCGGGATCGGGCCGGGCGCCGCACCGAGAGCGTGTCCCGCCCCGCCGGGCGGCGGCCGAGCTGCCAGAGTGTGGAAGGCCCTCACCCCGACGCCCCCAGGAGCAGCCGATGAGCCGCCGGGACGGCACCAGCGCCGATGTCATCCCCATCTCCGAGGCCCCCTCGGCCCACCCCCCGGCGCCCCGCACCCCACCCGCGCGCACCCCGCTGCCCCGGCCGGCGCCCGGCCGGCCGCCCCTCCACGGGCGGGTCGGGATCGTCCTGGTCTCGCACAGCCAGGAGTTGGCCGCCGCGGTACGCGCCCTGGCGCTCGCGCTGGCCGGCTCCGACTCCCCCGCCCCGGTCGCCGCGACCGGCGGCGACCTGCTCTCCGGCCCGGGGATCAGCGCGGTGCTGGTGGCCGCCGCCACCCGCCGGGTCGACCAGGGGCACGGCGTGGTGGTGCTCGCCGACCTCGGCAGCGCGGTGTCCACCGTCCGGGCCCTGCTCTCCGACGCGGACGAGCACGGGCTGCCGTTCCCCGTCCGGTTCGCCGACGCCCCCTTCGTGGAGGGCGCGGTGGCCGCGGTCGCCACCGCGACGGCCGGCGGCGACCTCGCGGCGGTGCTGGACGCGGCCGAGGAGGCGTACCGCCAGCAGAAGGACTGAGCCGGCGCCGGCCGCCGGGCCCTTCTCGGCGTTCCGCCCCACCGCGGGTGACCGCCCGGCTACCATCGGCACAGGGCCGGGCCGAGCGGGCCGGGCGGTGCGGAGGGGGAGCCTCAGCCATGCGCGTGGTCGTCACCGGCGGAGCCGGATTCATCGGAGCCAACCTGGTCCGGGCCCTGCTGGCCCGCCCCGAGGTGGCCCAGGTCCGGGTGGTGGACGACCTGTCCACCGGCAGGAAGGCGAACCTGGCCGGCGTCGACGCCACGCTGTACGAGGGCAGCATCCTCGACCGCGCCCTGCTGGACGAGGCGTTCGCGGGGGCCGACGCCGTGGTGCACCTGGCCGCGCTGCCGTCCGTCCCGCGCTCCGTCGCGGACCCGCTGGCCAGCCACCACGCCAACGCGACCGGCACCCTGGAGGTGCTGGAGGCGGCCCGCCGGGCCGGCGGGCCGTACGTGGCCGCCGCCTCCTCGTCCTCGGTCTACGGCGCCAACCGCGAGCTGCCCAAGCGCGAGACCATGCGCACCGCGCCGATGAGCCCGTACGCGGTCAGCAAGCTGGCCACCGAGTCCTACCTGGCCGCCTACCACCACTGCTACGGGCTGGGGGTGCTGCCGCTGCGGTTCTTCAACGTCTTCGGCCCGCTCCAGCCCGCCGGGCACGCGTACGCGGCCGTGGTGCCGGCCTTCCTGGACGCGGCCCTGGCCGGGCGGCCGGTGACGGTGCACGGGGACGGCGGCCAGAGCCGGGACTTCACCTACGTCGGCACCGTCACCCAGGTGATCACCGAGGCGGTGCTGCGCCGGGTGGTGCACCCCGACCCGGTCAACCTGGCCTTCGGCACCCGGACGTCGCTGCTGGAGCTGGTCACCACGATGGAGTCGGTGCTGGGACACCCGGTCACGGTGGCCCACACCGATCCCCGGCCCGGCGACGTCCGGGACTCGCAGGCCGACAACGCGCGGCTGCGCGAACTGTTCCCGGAGGTCCGGCCGGTGCCGCTGCGCGAGGGGCTGGAGCGTACCGCGGAGTGGTTCCGCACGCTCTGAGGACCGGCCGGGCCCGCACGGGGTCAGGCCCGCGCAAGGCCCGGCCCCGTGCCGGGTCAGGCCGGCGCGAAGGCACCGCCGGGGCCGAAGGCCAGCGCGGCGAACCGCTCGCCGATCAGCCGGTGCCCGGCCGGGTTCGGGTGCAGCAGGTCGGCGAGCCCGTCGGCGTCCCGCGGCCCGAGCAGCGCCAGCCCGTCCAGGTAGTGCAGGTGGGGATCGGCGACCGACCGCGCGGCGGTGATCCGGGCCAGTTCGGCGCGGACCGTCTCCAGGGTGAGCGCCCCGGCCGGGACGTCCGCGGGGTCGCCGAGCGAGGCGAACCGGGGGCCGTCGGCCGTCTGCTCGTACCGCCCCGGCCCGGGCGTGCGTTCGAACGGCGGGCTGAGCACCGGGGAGACCACCAGCACCGGGGTGTCCGGATGGCCCTCGCGAACGGTGTCCAGGAAGCCGTGCACGGCCGGTCCGAAGGTGCGCCGCCGGAACGAGGCCGCGGTCAGGACGTTGATGCCGATCTTGAGGCTGATCAGGTCGGCCGGCTGGTCCCGTACCGTCCGGGCGGTGAACGGGTCCAGGTGGGCGTTGCCGGCCAGCGAGAGGTTCACCAGGTCCGCGCCGGCCCGGTCGGCGGCGATCCAGGGCCAGGTCTCCGCGGCCGAATCGGCCTCCGGGGCCTGGCTGATCGAGCTGCCGTGGTGCAGCCAGCGGCGGCGGCCGCTCGGGCGGGGCGCCAGCACGGGCGCGTCCGCGCGCAGGGCGACCAACTCGACGGAGGTCCACTGCGGCAGCCACAGCTCCACCTCCCGCTCGGCGTCGCCGGCCGCTCCCGCCGTGAAGCGCAGCACCGCGGGCCCGCCGGCCGCCGGCAGCTCGGCCCGGTCGGTCCGCAGGCGGTCCAGCACCAGCTCGACCGCGCCCGGGCGCGGGGGCTCCGGCGGCGCCTGGAGGGCGAGTTCGAGCACCGTCGCCGCCGTCCGGAAGGCCAGCCGCACACCGGAGGGCATCTGGGCCACCCGGCGCAGCGCCTCGTCCGGGAACTGCGCGGCCGTCCAGGCCGGCAGCCGCCAGGGCCGCAGACCGTGGGCGGTGCGCTCCAGGTGCAGGGCGCCGCGAACCTCCACCGGCCCGTCCAGCAGGGGGATGTCGGCCAGCCGTCCGGTCACGGTCGCTCCGTGCCCTCCCACTCGAAGCGCGCCGTACCCCGGCACTCCCGGGCCTGACGCAGCGCCTTGTGCTCCGCCTCGACCATCGGCGGCAGCTCGTCCGGGGCGAACCAGCCGACCGCGAGCGACTCGTCGTCGTTGACCCTGGCCTCGCCGCCCACCGGGCGGCAGCGGAAGACGAGGACCAGGTACTGGGTCATGTCGCCGTTGGGGTAGGTGACTTCGGGCGAGACGTCGACCGAGGCGAGCGCCTCGGGGACGACCACCACACCGGTCTCCTCCAGGCACTCGCGCACCGCGCCGTCGGCGGGCTGCTCCCCCGGGTCGAGGATGCCGCCGGGCAGGGCCCAACGCCCGTCGTCGGCCCGCCGGACGAGCAGTACCCGGTCGTCGTCGTCGAGGACGACCGAGGCCGCGGCGCTGAGCCAGAGCGGGCGGGTACCGACCACGGCGCGGAGTTCGGCGAGGAACGCGGGGATAGCCATGGTCCGCACCCTATCCGGCGCGGCGCGGGCCCCGGGGCACCGAACCGAAGGGCGCCTAGGGTCGCGTCCTGACCAGCGGTCTGGCCGGCGAGCCGACCACCACCTCACCGGCCGGGACGTCCCTGGTCACCACCGCGGCCGCGCCGACGAAGGCGTTCGCGCCGATCCTGCGGCCCTGCAGCACCACGGCGTTGCTGCCGACGGTGGCGCCGTCGGCGAGCTGCACGGCGCCGGAGACGTTGCCGCCCGGGTAGAGCGTCACCCGCTCTCCGAACACGCTGTCGTGGCCGACGGTCGCGTTGTAGTGGACCTGGCTGTGCGCGCCGAGGCGCACGCTGCTGGACACGTACGCGCCACCCATCACCAGGCAGCCGGGGCCGAGTTCGGTGTCGGGAGCGATCAGGGCCCGGGGGTGGACGAGGGTGGCGGGCACCGCGCCCCGGCCGTCCAGCAGCGCGGCGAGCCGCTGCCGGACCGCCGGGTCGGCGATCCCGACCAGGTAGCGCGCCCCGGCCGGGACGTCGTCGGGCCGGCGGACGGGCAGGCCGCGGACGGCGCCGCCGTGCCCGCGGTCGTCCAGGAAGCCGGCGACCGGGACGCCGGCCGCGAGCGCGGTGTCCAACGCCTCGCGGCCGACGCCGCCCGCGCCGGCGATCCAGAGTTCTCGGTGTTCGGTGGCCATGGCGGCCATCCTGCCCGTTCCCGGGGTCAGGACGCCTCCTCGACGGCCGCGTGGACGGGCTGCGCCAGCCGGGACGCGGTGGCCTGCCGGGGCAGGCTGATCGTGGTGAGCGGGCGGACGACGGGCTCGGGGGCGGTGGTCGAGGGCTCGTGAGCCGTGCTCACGGGCTCGGTGGGCGCCGGGAAGCCCGGGTTGACCCCGCCGGCGGCGGTGATGCCGCTGGGGCGCAGCAGCACCCCGACGGTGAGCACCAGGATGCGCAGGTCCAGCAGGAGCGAGCGGTGCGCGACGTACCAGAGGTCGAGCTCGATCCGCTCGGGCCAGGTGATGGAGTTGCGGCCCCGGACCTGGGCCCAGCCGGTCAGGCCCGGCCGGACGTCGAGCCGGCCGCGCTGGCGGCGGGAGTAGTGGACGACCTGTTCGGGCAGGGTGGGCCGGGGCCCGATCACGCCCATCTCGCCGCGGGCGACGTTCCACAGCTGCGGCAGCTCGTCCAGGCTGGTCTTGCGGAGCAGCGCGCCGAGCCGGGTGATCCGGGGTGCGTCCGGCTCCTCGGGAAAGCGTTTGTCCCGCATGGTGCGGAACTTGAGGATCTCGAACTCCTTTCCGCGCCATCCGGTCCTGGTCTGGCGGAAGAGCGCCGGTCCGCCCATCGTGCGGCGGATCAGCAGGGCGATCAGCAGGCCCAGCGGGATCGCGACGATCCCGGCCAGGACGGTGACCGCGAGGTCCCCCCCTCGCTTCATGACGGTCCTTCCCCCTGATGCGGTGTGTGGGAGTACGTGGACTCAGTCGACCGTCCAGGGCAGTGCCTTGGCGCGGGCGACGGCCGCGTAGGTCTCCAGCGAGACCCCGGCGACGGCGCGCTGGTCGAAGTGCGCCGTGGCGCGGCGCCGTGCTGCGGCGCCGAGCCGTTCGCGCAGGCCGGGCTCGGTGAGAAGCCGGTCCAGCGCGCTGGTGAGGGCCCGGGCGTCCCCGGGCGGGGCGAGGAGCAGGTGCTCGTCGTGGGTGCCGATCTCGCGGCAGCCGCGGATGTCGCTGAGCACCATCGGCAGGCCGCCGGCGGCGGCCTCCATGGCGGAACGGGAGAACCCCTCCCGGTAGGAGGGGAGGACGAAGACGTCGAGGGCGGCGTACACCGCGGGCATGTCGCTGCGCGGGCCCGGGAACTCGACCCCGGACTCGGCGCCGTGGGCGTCGGGCTTGTCGGGGTCGTCCGGGCCGATCCAGACGAACCGGGCCTTCCCGGCCAGCGCGCGAGCCGCCGCGGCGTACTCGCCGATGCCCTTCTCGGCGACCCTCCGACCGACGCCGCCGACCAGCAGTTCGTCCGGACCGACACCGAGTTCGGCGCGCACCCGGGCCCTGGTGCGGGCCCGGTCGCCGGGCGCGGTGGCGAACCGGGTGAGGTCGACGCCGTTGCCGACGACGCGTGAGCGGCGGCCCGGGACGGCCCCGGCCAGGGTGCGGCGGTCCTCGCCGTTCTGGTACAGCTCGGCGTGCGAGAACCGGGCGGCGAAGGCCTCCGCGCCGAGCACGAACGCCCGCTTGGCGAGCGGGTCGTGGGCCTGCGCCCAGAGACCGTGGCAGGTGTTGACGACGACCGGGACCCGGGCCAGCCGGCCGAGGACGCGGCCGAGGACGCCGGTCTTGGGGTTGTGGGTGTGCAGCACGTCGGGGCGCAGCCGGTTCAGCACGGCGAGCAGTTCGCGGGCGGCGGCGGCGTCGGCGCGCGGCCGCCAGGCCCGGGTGAGGGCGTGCAGCGGCTCGTGCCGGACGCCGATCGCCTCGATGTCGGGGACGTACGGGCCGGGCGCGCTGATGCCGTAGGTCTCGAAGCCCGCCTCCAGGTCCACCTTGAGCTCGGTGGCGAGCAGCAGGTGCAAGCTCATGTCGACGGTGGTGAGGTGGGCGACGCGCAGTGGCCGGCCGCCGGGGCCGCGCAGCCGCGGGGCGGGCCCGCGGGGCGCGGGAGCGGGTGTCCCGGGCGCGGCGGCGGACTCAGGCACGGGCGCCCACCGCCTTGGCGGTGGCGACGATCCGGGCGTAGGCACGCTCGGGGATCAGCCGGCCGTAGAGCTTGGCGCGGAAGAAGTCGATCGGGTCGGTGCGGCGGACGGGCACCCGGCGCAGCCGGACCGGGTCGACGCCGGGCACGTTGCGCCCGACCTCACCGGTGGCGGCGGACCGGAACCTGGCGCGCAGCGCCGCCTCCATGAGGGGCACCGGAACGCCCCAGGTGTAGGCGTAGTGCCGGGGGCGGACGCCGAGGTGCTGTTCGACGTCGTCGTTGCAGGCGTCCAGCTCGGCGGTGGTGAGCAGCTCGGGGCGGGCGTGGCTGCGGGTGTGGTTGGCGACGGTGCACAGACCGGAGGCGGTCATCTCCCGCAGCTGTTCCCAGCTGAGCGCGGGAGCGCCCGCGGCCTTGGCGGTCGATCCCTCCCAGCGCATCTCGCCGCCGACGTGGCCGCTGGCGAGGTAGACGGTGAACGGGAGGGCGCGCTCGCGCAGCAGCGGCCAGGCGTTCTCGTACACGTCGGCGAAGCCGTCGTCGAAGGTGAGCACGGCGGCGGGGGTGCGGCGGCCGGCCTCGATCCGGTCCACGGCCTCGTCGAGGGGGACCACCCGGCCCGGCGGCAGCTCGGCGAGCAGGTCGACCTGGGCGGTGAAGTCGGCGGTGGTGACGTCGAGTTCGTCCGGGCTGCCGCCGCCGACGCGGTGGTAGATCAGGACGGTGACACCCTCGCCGGGTCGGGCCCCGACCCGGCGGGCCAGCTGGCGCTTGACCCTGGTGCGGATGCCTTCGGCCGGTCCGGCCGCCTCGGACGCCCCGGGCACGGCGGTGCCGCTCATCGCTCCCCCCTCTGCGGCACCCTCCCCGGCGCCGTCAAGTGGCCACGCATCCGGCGCAGTTGGCTGCCGGACGGAATTCACAGTAGGGGGAACTGTGGGGCTGATGGCCCGGAATTGTGAAAGAAGCGAGAAGGAGTCGGCAGATGGGCCGAAACCGGCCGATCCGACCGGTCGGACTCGATCGGCCGTTCAGCCGGCGACCGGTGGCGGACGCACCGCCCAGGGGGTCGGCCGGGCCGAGTCGCGCGGGCGCCGGCCGCCGCGCCCGAGAGCCTCAGAGGGTCGCGCCGCGCCGGTAGCGCAGCAGGGCGAACGCGATCCGGCCGAGCAGCAGCACACCGGCCGCGAGGCAGCCGGCCACCGCCATCGCCCACGCCGGACCGTCACTGTCCGGAACCGCCACGGCGACCACGATGCCGAGCGCCAGACAGGCCAGACCGACCACGGCCAGCGGGAGCTGGTGGGTGACCAGCGCGCCACCGCTCCACACGCGCGCCATCCGGGTCGCACCATGGGGGTGCAAATGATCACGTTCCGCATCTGCCATGAGGCCAAGGTACCCCGGAGCAGCGCCGGAGGCAGCCCGCAGGACGCTGTTTTCCGACTACTCTGCGCAACCAAGGCCCGGCGCGGCGCGGGCGCCGTCAGCGCTCCGGCGTGCACTCGGGGGCGCCTGTTTTCGGCCCGCGAAAAATCCTCGGCTGTCCGGTACAACCATCTACGCGGCGTATCCGTCTCCACTACATTGAGCGATCCAGGAGCCGTCCGCGGTGCGGGTTGGGAGTCCCCGCCGAGGACCGGAAAACACCAGGGGGCGGAGCCGCCGCGCCCTGGAGTCGGAGGCCGGGCTCCATCCTCCGGCGGTACCGCCACGCCGCACCGGCGACCGAGGGGGAACCGTGCCGCAGTCCAAGTCCACGACGTCGACCTCCATGGCCCGGATCGGGTCCGTCATCAGCACCCTGCCGAGCGCGAACGTGCGCTCGTTGCCGCAGGCGGCCGCCGGGCAGCCGGCCGCTCGGCAACGGGCGACCGGCCGCTCGGCGGCCGCACCACCGATGACCTCACCGCCCACGACCGCGCCACCCGCACCCGGCCGGCCGACGGCCACCCAGGCGGTGAGCGCGGTCCCCCAGCCACTGCCACGCGGCCGGCAGCCCGCCCGACGGCACGCCGCGCGGCCCGGGACGGGTCGGCCGGAGGAGCGGGGCGACTGGTTGCGCTTCGCCCCCGTCCAACCACTCTTCCGGGCCAGGGCCGCGCAGCGGCTCGCCGTGCTCGCCTACCACGGCGTGACCGATCCGCGCTCCTTCGGCGCCCAGCTCGACCGGCTCCGAAGACTCGCCACGCCCGTCTCGCTGGCGGCCGTCCAGCAGGCCGTCGCCGAGCGGCGGCCGCTGCCCGCCCGCAGCGTGCTGGTCACCTTCGACGACGCCGACCGCAGCGTTCTCACGCACGCCCTGCCGGCCCTCAACGACCGGGGCATCCCGGCGGCCGCGTTCGTCATCTCCGAGCTGATCGGCACGGAGCGGCCGTTCTGGTGGCACGAGGCCGACTTCCTGGCCCGGCACGGCGGGCGCGCCCGGTCGCTGGACTGCGGGCACCCCTCGCAGTTGCTGCGCCGGCTCAAGGCCATGCCCGATCCCGACCGGCGGCGCAGCCTCCAGGAGCTGCGGGTCAGCGCGGACCGGCGACCGCCCCGGCAGGAGCAGCTCACCCCGGCCGACCTGATCGCCCTGCGCGAGGGCGGCGTCGCCATCGGCAACCACACCCAGGGGCACCCCTGCCTCGGGCGCTGCGACGACGCCACCGTCCGGGCCGAGATCACCGGCGCCCACGAGGCGCTGACCCGCTGGCTGGGCGAGCCGCCGATCGCGTTCGCCTACCCCGACGGGGGTCACGACCCGCGCGCCGAAACCGTCCTGCAGGAGCTGGGGTACCGGCTCGGGTTCCTCTCCGACCACCGGCTCGGCCCCCGCCTCCCCGACCATCCGCTCCAGATCAGCCGGCTCCAGGTCGACTCGACCACCAGCACGCGCCGCTTCGACACCATCCTGTCCGGGCTGGAACCGGCCTACCGGCGCTGGCGCGGGCAGGCGGTGGCGTAGCGGCCGGGGGAGCCGACGGCGCGGTGCACGCACCGGTGCGCAGGAAGTCGGCCGGTCCGACTTCCTGCGCCGGCGCCGGCAGGCGGTTGCCGCGGGCGGAGTGCGGGCCGGGCGGGCGCGCGAGTGTTCGTGCGGGCCCGTCCCGCACCCCTGCGGGTTCGGACCCGGGCGCGCGAGGTCAGGCCGCCGGGGCGGCGGGGGCGGTGAGGTCGAGGCCCTGGGGGTAGAGGAGGACCGCGGCGGGGAGGGTGGCACCGCGGCCCGCGTGCAGGACGGTGAGCGTGCCGTTGCCCCGGCGGGCGGGGTCGGCGACCCGGCGCAGCGCCTGGGCGGCGACGGCGCCGGCCGAGCCGTGCAGGGTGAGGTGCGGGGCGGCGACGGGCGCGACGGCGGTGCGGATGCGGTCGGCGACCAGTTCGTAGTGGGTACAGCCGAGCACGAGGGCAGCCGTGCCCGCCGGGGTCCGGGCCGCCGCATCGGCGACGGCCGCGTCGATCGCGGCCTCGTCGCCGTACTCGACGGCGTCCGCCAGGCCCGGGCAGGCGACCTCGGTGACGGCCGCCGGGCCGGCGAAGTCGCGGATCAGGCCGCGCTGGTAGGCGCTGCCCGTGGTGGCCGGGGTGGCCCAGATCGCGACCGGCCCGCCGAGCGCGGCGGCCGGCTTGATGGCCGGGACGGTGGCGATGACCGGCAGCGCGGGCTCCAGCTCGGCCCGGAGCGTGTCGAGCGCGTGGACGGAGGCGGTGTTGCAGGCGATCACCAGCGCGTCCGGTTCGAGGGCTGCCGCCGCCCGCGCGCAACCGAGCGCGAGCTCCGTGATCTCCTCGGGCGTGTGCGGGCCCCAGGGCATCGAGGCCGGGTCGGAGGAGAGCACCAGGTCCGCGTCCGGGCGCAGGTGCCGGACAGCGGCGGCGGCGGCCAGCAGGCCGATTCCCGAGTCCATCAGTGCGATCTTCACAGGGCAAGACTTTAGTCGATCCACCGTCGCGGGCCCTTGGTGCGGCAGACTGCCCGGGTGACCGTCCTGCTGTGGATCGCCGTCCTCTCCCTGCTGGTCTGGCTCTGGCTGGCCTGCTGCCACGGGTTGTTCTGGCGCACCGACGTGCGGCTGCCGCCCCGCCGCCCGCCGGCCCGGTGGCCGCAGGTCGCGGTGGTGGTACCGGCCCGGGACGAGGCGGAGGTGCTGCCGCTCAGCCTGCCGAGCCTGCTCGCGCAGAAGTACCCGGGGCGGGCCCGGGTGATCCTGGTGGACGACCACAGCTCGGACGGGACGGGCGCGCTGGCGGCCGCGCTCGGCAGGCCCGAGGGCCTGGAGCTGACCGTCACCACCCCTCCCCCGCTGCCGCCCGGCTGGACCGGCAAGCTGTGGGCGCTGCGGCACGGGGTCGAGCTGGCCGGCCCGGACGCCGAGTACCTGCTGCTCACGGACGCGGACATCGCGCACGGCCCGGACTCGCTCGCCGAGCTGGTGGCCGCCGCCGAGAGCGACCGGCGCGACCTGGTCTCCCAGATGGCCCGGCTGCGGGTGGAGAGCGGCTGGGAGCGGCTGATCGTGCCCGCCTTCGTCTACTTCTTCGCCCAGCTGTACCCGTTCCGCCGCAGCAACCGGCCCGGGGCCCGGACGGCCGCCGCGGCGGGCGGCTGCTCGCTGGTGCGGCGGGAGGCGCTGGAGCGGGCGGGCGGGGTGGCGGCGATCCGGGGCGCGGTGATCGACGACGTGTCGCTGGCCCGCGCGGTGAAGGCGGCCGGCGGCCGGATCTGGCTGGGCCTGGCCGAGCAGGTGGACAGCGTCCGCCCCTACCCACGGCTCGCCCAGCTCTGGCGGATGGTCTCGCGCAGCGCCTACGCCCAACTGCGGCACTCCCCGCCGCTGCTGGCCGGGACGGTGCTGGGGCTGGGGCTGGTCTACCTGGTACCACCGGCGGCCACCGTGGCCGGGCTGGTCGCCGGACACGGCGCGGTGGCCGCGGCCGGCGGTGCGGCGTGGGCGCTGATGGCGGGCACCTTCCTGCCGATGCTGCGCTACTACCGGCAACCGGCGCCGGCCGCGCTGCTGCTGCCGTTCACGGCCTCGCTGTACCTGCTGATGACGGTGGACTCGGCGGTGCAGCACTGGCGGGGCCGCGGAGCGGCGTGGAAGGGCCGCACGTACTGAGGTGTCCATGGTCCACAATGACCGGATGGATCGTCAGACAATCTCCCGCCTCGCCCATGCCCACCACCCGATCGCCGCGCCGATCACCGACGAGTCCGTGGCCCGGCTGCTGGCCCGTGCCACCGAGCACACCGACGCCGGCCGGGCGCTGGACCTCGGTTGCGGGGAAGGCGGCTGGCTGGTGCGGGCGTTGACCGCGCGCCCGCACTGGCAGGCGGTCGGGGTGGACCTCGACGCCGCGGCACTGACCCGGGCCCGGCAGACGGCGGAGGCGCTCGGTGTGGAGCGCCGGCTCGGCCTGCACCACCAGAAGGCGGAGGAGTTCAGCTCGCGCGAGCCGTTCGACCTGGTACTGAACATCGGGGCGACGCACGCCTTCGGCGGGCTGCTGCCGACCCTCGCGGCGGCCCGCGAGCACCTGGCGCCGGGTGGCCTGGTCATGGTCGGCGACGGATTCTGGGAGCGCGAGCCCACCCGGGCCGCGCTGGACGGCCTGGGCGCGACCCGGGACGAGTTCGCGGACCTGGCGACCACCACGGACCGGGTCATCGCGGAGGGCTGGACCCCGGTGTACGGCTACGTCAGCAGCCTCCAGGAGTGGGACGACTACGAGTTCTCCTGGACGGGCTCGCTCGCGCAGTGGGCACTGGACCACCCGGACCACCCGGACGCGGCGGCCGCCCGCGAGGCCGTCGACCGGCACCGCGCCGAGTGGCTGCACGGCTACCGGGGCACGCTCGGGTTCGTCACCCTGCTGCTGCGGGGCTAGAGTCCGCCCTCAGCGCCCCAGCAGCCGTAGCGCGGCCGGCTTGGTGAACTCGTACCTGGTCATCTGCTCCAGGTCCTTCAACCAGCCGGTCACCCGCGCCGGGCGGGCCAGTACCCGGGTGTACAGGTCCTCGAAGGCGGTGGTGACGCTGTCCAGCGAGAAACGCCCGACCACCCACTCCCGCCCCCAGGCACCCAGCCGGGCGCGGCGGGCGGGGTCGTCGAGCAGGTCGCGGAGCTGGGCCGCCAGCGGCTCGGGCACGCGCGAGCCGTCGCCGAAGCCGTACATGCAGCGCGAGGCGTGCGGTTCGACCAGCGGGCCCGGCTCGTGGACGGCGGTGTAGCCGGCGGCGCCGTGGACGACGACCGGCTTGGCGAAGGCGAGGCCGCGCAGGGCCGAGCCGCCCATCCCGAGCACGATGTCGGCGGCGTCGTAGGCCGGTCTCGGGTCGGCCAACTGCCCGGGCACCAGGACCGCTTGGCGGCCCAGCGCGGCATTGGCCGAAGCGGCGCGGGCGCGCAGCCGCTCCAGGCTGGGGCCGGTGCCGACGACGACGAGCCGCACGCGCGGGTCGTCGAGCTGCCGGACGGCCTCGACGGTGAGCTCGGCACCCGCGTCCTTCTCCAGCGCGGGCACCAGCCGGGTGACGATGACGAGCAGCAACTCGCCGTCCCGGATGCCGTGTTCGCGTCGGAACGCGGCGCCGTCCACCCGGCCCGGCGCGTCGGTGGCGGTGTTGACCGGCGGCTCGATCAGGCTGACGTCCTGGTGGCCGAAGGCCCGGCCGTCCCCCAGCAGCGCGCCGAGGCCCAGCACCAGCGGCTGGTGCCGGGGGAGGCCGCGCAGCATCCGGATGCCGTAGAAGGTGGTGACCACCGGCAGCCGGCCGTAACGCCCGGGCCCGAAGTAGGAGTTGCGGGCCGCCCGGACCTCCCAGGCGTGCAGCAGCTGGCTGCCGTGCTCGGCGGCGAGGCGGCCGAGCCGGCGACGGACGTCCGCACGCGGGGTGTCGGGCCCGCCGGCGACCACCACGTCGAGGCCGTGGCCGGCCGCGACGTCGAGCAGGGGAGCCGGGCCCGCCACCCCCTGGGCGAACAGCACCGGATCGTGCCCGCGGTCGCGCAGGGTGCGGGCGATGTCGACCGCGTTGAGCTGGGCGCCGCCCAGGGCGAGGTTGTTGAGGTGGACCAGCACCCGGACAGGGCTCACGGGTCACTCCTCCCAGTGGTGCGGGACGAACACCGGCGCGGCCAGGACGACCGCGCGCGGCGGCGAGTCCAGCATCGGTCCGAACACGTCGAACTGGCCGACCGAGTGCCAGCTCATCAGCGTGCCGCCGTCGGTCCGGCCGATGCTGTAGACGCCCGCCCAGAGCGTGTAGCGGCCGCGCGGCAGCGGCAGTCGGGGAATCACGCAGGCGACCTGGTGGTCCTCCCCGGTGAGCCGGACTTCGTGGCTGATCTGGAAGATCGGACTGGAGGTGCCCTCGCTGACGCCCAGGTGCAGGGTGGCGTCGCCCCGGTAGTCGCCGCCGAGGGTCAGCTCGACCGTCATCGGCTCGTCGGTGGTGAGGCTGTCGCGGTCCTCCCCCCGGACGGCGTGCTTGAGCAGTTGCAGCGGTTCGCCGGTGCGGCCGCCGGTCTCCGACTGCGCCTCGATGGAGTCCCGGTAGCCGGCCATCGCCTCCTTGATGCCCGCGTCCACCCGTACCGAGCCCTGCTCCAGCCAGATCCCGCGCCGGCAGATGGACTCCACGGCGGGCAGGTCGTGGGAGACGAAGACGATGGTGGTGCCCTGCTCGGCGACCTCGCGCATCCGGTCCAGGCAGCGCTGCTGGAAGACGGCGTCGCCGACCGCCAACACCTCGTCCACCAGCAGCACATGGGGCTCCAGGTAGGCGGCGACGGCGAAGCCGAGGCGCATCTGCATGCCGGAGGAGTAGAACTTCACCTGCCGGTCGATCGCGCCGCCGAGCCGGGCGAACTCGACGATGTCGTCGAACCGGGTGGCCACCTCGCGACGCCGCAGGCCGAGCAACGCGCCGAACAGGTAGATGTTCTCACGGCCCGTCAGATCCGGGTGGATGCCGGCCCGGATCTCGATCAGGGCACCGATCCGGCCGCGCACGTCGATCACGCCGCCGTACGGGTACATCACCCGGGTCAGCATCTTCAGCAGCGTGGACTTGCCGGAGCCGTTGGAACCGATCAGACCGACCGACTCGCCCGGCTCGATGTGCAGGGTGATGTCGCGCAGCGCCCAGCGCCACTCCTCGCCCTTCTCGCCGCGCAGCCGGCGGGCCATCGAGTCGACCTTGTCACGCAGCAGCATCCGCTGCTGGTCGGCCTTGAAGCGCTTCCACACCTGGTCGGTGCGGATGGTGCCCAGGGGGTGCGCGGGACTAGGCGACATCGGCGATCCCCGTCTCCAGCTTCTTGAACAGCAGGTAGCCGCCGACCAGGAACACCAGCGAGGAGACCGCGGCGATCGAGGTGAGCGCGACGTCCGGCGCGTCGCCGTACAGCAGGGCGCCGCGGTAGCCCTCGATGACGGCGCCCAGCGGGTTGAAGCCGACGTAGATCTCCTGCAGGCGCTGCGGGATCTGCGCCAGCGGGTACGCGACGGGGGTGGCGAACACGCCCATCTGCGTGATGATCGGCAGCAGGTGGCGGACGTCGCGCAGGTAGACGACGGCGACCGAGAGGATCAGCGCGACGCCGTAGGTGAAGGCGAACTGGATGGCCAGCAGCGGCAGCACCCAGAGGAAGGTGGCGGCCGGGGCGGTCCAGAAGATCAGGAAGAGCAGGCCGAGGACGCCGACGCCGATCACCATGTCCACGCTGGCGACCAGCATGGTGGCCAGCGGGAAGACCTCGCGCGGGCAGTACACCTTGTTCAGCAGGCTGAGGTTGTTGGCCAGGCTCAGCGCGCCCTGGTTCATGGTGTTGCTGAAGAACTGCCAGACGATCAGGCCGACGTAGGCGAAGAGCGGGTAGTCCACCGAGCCGGTGTCGATCTTCACGGCACGGTGGAAGACCAGGGTGAAGATGGCGCAGAGCGCCAGCGGGGTCAGCACCGCCCAGGCGAAGCCGAGCACCGCCTGCTTGTAGCGGGCGCGCAGGTCGCGCTCGGCCAGGGCACGCACCAGCTCCCGCGCGCCCCACAGCTCCCGGGCCACCTGCGCGGGGCGCAGCCGGCGTTTGAAGACCAGCTCGGGTGGCGGCCCGTCGGCGACCGCGGGCCGCCTCGACGCGGCCGATGTCTGGCTGTCGCGCTCGTCGACGAGCTGCGCGCGTTGTCCCCCCACGGACCCCTGCCCTCTCCGGTACCGCCGGTATCGAGAAGTGGGCCTGCCACCATGGCAGTTCTCGACCCCGGCGGTGCGGCCCGGCGTCCACTCTGGCACACAGTGTGGTCGCCGGGGGTCGGTTCGGTGAAGGTGATCGGTCGGACCGGAGAGGGGTCAGTGCCGGGGGTTGCGCTGCTGGTCCTGCTCGACCAGCCGGTCGAGGACATCGGGCATCGCCTCGACGCCGCCGGCCCTGGTCGGCGAGGTCCGCTCCTCGCCCTGGACGACCACCGTGGGCAGCTCGTTGATCTGGTACTGGACGAACAGCGCGACGGCGTCCTCGACGCTCCGCTGCACGTCGGCGGAGCGGTAGGCGTCGCGGAAGGCCTGCGGCTCGATGCCCTGGCGCACCGCCCAGTCGGCCGTGGTCTCCTCGGTGGTGAGGTCCTGCTCGTTGGAGTGGATGGCACGGAAGGCGCTGGTCTGCAGGCGCTCGACCAGGCCGAGGCGCTCCAGCGTGTAGTAGAGGCGCGCATGGCCGCGCTGCGCGCGCTCCTCGGGGCTGCCCTGCCAGATCGCGGGCACCCGGCGCAGGTTGACGTCGGCCCGGTGCTTCTCGGCCCAGGCCTGGAGCGGCTGCTCCAGCTGCTGGGAGTGGCCGCAGTCGTACCAGAAGAACTCGACGGCCTCGGTACGGGCGCTCTCGCGCACCGGCTTCAGCTGGTCGACGCGAACGGCCTGAGAGCCCTCGCGGGACGGTTGGTGGGTGGTGGCCGCGCCGGCCTGGACGGGGGACGCGGCGATCCCGGTGGCGACGGCCAGCAGGACGGTGGACCTCAGCAGGGATTTCACACCGCGCAGTGTGACCGTGACGGATCGTCATCGGCCACTCGCCCCGAGGGGGCCGGGCCGGGATTCGCCCGATCGGCGCAGCCCGGCCCGGCGGCCCCGCGCGGGTGCGTGCCCCGGCGGCTCGGCCCGTGCCCGGCTGCGGGCCCGGCTGCGGGCCCGGACGGCTCCGGCCCGTGCGCACCTCCGGTCAGCGGCCCCACAGCTCGGTGAAGAGCCGCTGCCAGGCGTCGGTCACCACGCCGAGTTCGCAGTGCTCCAGCACGTGCTCGCGGGCGGCCGCGCCGAGCGCCGCCCGGTCACCGGCCAGCACCTTGGCCAGCGCCTCGGCGAGCGCGATCGGGTCGCCGGGGGCGACCAGCGCGCCGGTGACGCCGTCGCGAACCACCGAGCGGACCCAGCCGACGTCGGTGGCGACGGCGGGCAGCCCGGCCAGCGCCGCCTCGATCAGGACGCCGGGCACGCCCTCGCTGTCGCTGGTGAGCAGCAGGGCGTCGGCGGCCCGGTAGAGCGGGGCCGGGTCGGCGAGGGTGCCGAGGAACTGGGCCCGGGCGGCGGCCGGATGCCCTTCCAGGGCGGCGCGCCGCGGACCGTCACCGGCCACCGCGAGCCGGACGTCGGGCAGCCGGTCCAGTGCGTCGAGGGCGAGGTCGAGCCGCTTCTCGGGGGCGATCGCGCCGATCCAGGCGACCAGCAGGCCGTCGACGGGCAGGCCGAGCGCCTGGCGCGCGGCGCGCCGGTCGGCCTCGCCCTGCGCGGGCGGGTAGCGGTCGGCGGAGCGGGCGTTGGGGATGGTGCGGACCTTGCCGGCGGGCAGCCTGAAGTGCTCCTGCAGGAGGGTGCGGGCCTCGTCGGCGAGCGCGGTGACCGCGGCCGCGCGGTGCAGCAGGGCGCCGGTGCGCAGCCGGCGCAGCGGGCTCGCCGTCCAGTGCCGGGGGTCGCCGATGGAGACGTAGACGAACGGGGTGCGGGTGCCGGCCAGGGCGAGGGCACAGGCGGGGAGGGTGGCGGAGCCGTGCGCGACGACCAGGTCGGCGGTGCGGGCGGCGGAGCGGAGGGCGCGCAGGGTGGCGGGGTGCAGGCGGGCGGGGCCGAGCACCGTGGTGGCGAGGGTGTCGGGCGCGTCGGGGGCGGCGTCGGGGTGCGGGGCGAGGGCGCGCAGGGCGGAGGCCTGGCCCCGGCGGCGCAGTTCCCGGTGGAGGTCCCGGGCGAGGTTCTGGGCGCCGCGGCGGCGCGGGTCGGTTATCACGTGCAGGATGCGGGGGCGGGTTCCGGCCGTCTTCGCCGGCGTCGCGTCGGGCATGGGGACGACCTTGGCACAGGGGGAAGCGCGGGGCAGCCCCTTCGCGCAACCCGGCGGTGGCCCGTGCGCCAGCGCGGGTACCCCTGTCGGGCTCCGGACGGGCGCCGTCGTACGCCGCCCGCGTCGGTCGCGCGCCCCGGTACGCGCCCCCGGCCGCTCCGGGCGGCGGGAGGGCTCCTGGCCGAATACCTGGCGGTCGGGCGCCGCCACCTGCGATGCTGATCGGCAGTCAGGGTGCCGGCCGTCATGGGAGACCGGCCGCGCCCAGGAGGGCGGGGGTTGGCCTGTGCATGTGCTCTATGTGATCGACAGCGTGAGCCGGGTCGGCGGGGCCGAGCAGGGTCTGGTGGCGATGGCCCCCCAACTGGTGCGGGCCGGGGTGAAGCTGGACGTCGCGTACCTCAAGGACTCGCCCGGCGGCTTCCAGCCGGAGCTGACCGAAGCCGGTGCCGACGTGTTCGGGGTCGGCCGGGCCACCCGGGGGCGGACCGTCACCGCGCTGCGCAGGCTGGTCCGCGAGCGCCGCCCGGATCTCGTCCACACCACCCTGTACGAGTCGGACGTGCTCGGCCGGGCGGCCGCGCTGTCGGCCCGTACGCCGGTGGTCTCCAGTCTGGTCAACTCGGCGTACGGGCCCGAGCACCTCAACGCGCGCGGCCTCAGCCCCTGGAAGGTGCGGGCCGCGCAGGCGGTGGACGCCGCGACCGCCCAGGGCACCCGCCGGTTCCACGCGCTGACCCGGCACGTCGCCGGCGCGATGGCGCAGCGGCTGCGGGTGCCGCGGGAGCGGATCGACGTGGTGCCGCGCGGGCGCGACCCGGAGCTGCTGGGCGTCGTCACCCCGGAGCGCCGGGCCGCCGTCCGGGCCGCGCTGGGCCTGCCGCAGGACGCGCCGGTGGTGCTCGCGGCGGCTCGCCAGCAGTACCAGAAGGGCCTGGACGTGCTGCTGGAGGCGTGGCCGGCGGTCCTGCGGGCCGAGCCGGACGCGGTCCTGCTGCTGGCCGGCAGCGAGGGCACCGAGACGGACCGGCTGACGGCGCTCGCCGGGGCGACGGGCAGCGTGCGCTTCCTCGGGCCGCGCGGCGACGTCTTCGACCTGATGGCCGCGTCCGACGCGTTCGCCGTGCCGTCCCGCTGGGAGGGGCTGGGCAGCGCGGCGATGGAGGCGATGGGTGTCGGCGTGCCGCTGGTCTGCGCGGACGTCCCGGCACTGCGCGAGACGGTGGGTTCGGAGGACTACGCCCGGCTGGTGCCGGCGGAGCAGCCGGGCGCGTTGGCGACGGCCCTCGTCGACACCCTGGAGGACCGGGCGTCGGCCCGGGTGCGGGCGAAGGCCGCGCGGGCGCGGTTCCTGACCTCGTTCACCCTGCATCAGGTGTCGGCCCAGATGGTCGAGTTCTACGAACGCTCGCTGCGGCTGAGGACGATCTGACGGGATCCGACCGCTCACGGCCGACTCCCGGTCACCGGGCGGGCCCAGTATCGCCAAAGCGGTTGCGCCGCACGTCGCGGCTCGGCAAGCATCGCAGGGAGACCGGCGGGCGGGGGCCGGTGCGCGGGCGTGGCCGGGCCGTTGCACCCCGGCCGGCGCCGCCCCGCCGCGGGGAAGCGAGTCGTCAGGGGGGCGAGTTGCGACATCGGGCGAGGGATTCCACCGGGCCGAGAGCGCGGCGCGGGACAGACAGCAGCACCCGGACCGCCGCGCTCCCGACGGGAGCCCAACAGCACCACCGCACCACGAACGCGAGGGGATCCGACCGGTGGAACCGGCAAACCACTTCACCGTCCTGCGGCGGTACTGGCGGCTGCTCGTCGGCTGCACGCTCGCCGCACTCGTCGTCGGCTGGCTGCTGACCCCCACCGGTGACACGGTGGACAACGCCAAATGGAAGTGCAAGGTCGCCATCACGCCGGTCGCGGGGGCCGGCGACACCGTGCGGGCCGACCAGGTGCTCTCCTACGCGCAGGGCTCGGACGTCGCGACGGCGGCGGCCCGGCAACTCGGCATCGCCGACGCGGCGGCGGTGATCGCCCGCCGGACCGTGACGGCCGACAGCGCCCAGATGCTCTCGATCGCCACCACCGGGCCGACCCAGCAGTCCTGCTCCGACCTGGCGGCCGCCTACTCGGCCGCGATCATCAAGGGTTTCAGCGACGAGTCCGCCAAGAGCGCCGCCGAGACCGTCAAGAAGCTGCAGGCCCAGGCGGACGCCCAGCAGAAGCAGCTCGACGACATCCAGCAGCAGTTCAACCGTTCCTCGGCCGGCGACCAGCCCAAGCTCCAGCCCAAACTGACCGCCGCGTCCACCTCGCTGACCGCGACGCTCACCGCGATCAGCAAGCTGCAGAACGGCGCCCAGACCGACGCCATCCAGCAATGGGGCAGCATCGACGCCCGGCAGAGCGCCGGCAACCTCCTCTCCTCCCCCAGCCGGAGCGTGCGGCTGGGCCTGGCGGTCGCGCTCGGGCTCGGCCTCGGCGTCGTCGCCGCGCTGATGCTCAGCCGGATGGACACCCGGCTGCGCACCCGCAACGCCGTCGAGGAGGGGTTCAACCTGCCGGTGATCGGCGAGGTGCCGCAACTCTCGCGCCGGCTGCGGCGGTTGCGGGAGCCGCTGGTCCGCGCCCGCCCCTCGGACCCGGCCGCCGAGGCGTACCGGTCGCTGCGCTCCACGCTGCTGCTCACCGGTCCGGACGCGCTCGGGCGCTCGGCCGCCGGCCGCACCGAATGGGAGCGCGCGGAGCTCGCCCCGCGCCGACTCGCCGATCCGGCACCGGTGGTCCTGGTCGCTTCCGGCAGCAGCGGTGACGGGCGGACCACCACCGTCGCCAACCTGGCCGCCGCGCTCGCCGAGACCGGGCGCGAAGTCCTCGTCCTGGACTGCGACTTCCGCCACCCGCAGCTGCACGCCCACCTCGGCGTGGGCGGCGGCCCCGGGATGGCCGAACTGCTCAGCGGCGAGCAGCTCGGCGAGCTGGACGAGCTGATCCGGCCGACCAACGTCGCGGGCGTCTCGCTGATCACCGGCGGCAACACCACCGCCTACCCGGCCGCGCTGGTGCTGCGCGCCGCCGAAGTCCTGCGCCGGGCCCGCCGGTACGCCGACGTCATCCTGGTGGACACCTCGCCGCTGCTGCACGCCAACGACGCGTACGACCTCGTCCAGCACGCCGACGCGGTGCTGGTCACCGTGCGCAGCGGCAATGTGACCCCCGAACAGGCCGACCGGGTGGCCGAGTTGCTCTCCCGGACCGGCGTGCCGGTGGCCGGGGTGGCGCTGCTCGCCAGCTTCGGACCGGCCGGGCGGCGACGGCGCTCCACGGCGGGCGGCGGTCCGGCGGCACCGGGCGGCCGGGCGGCCCTGCCGCGCGCGGCCGCACCCCTGTCGCCGTCCCCGCCCCCGTCCCCGGACCGGGGCACCGAGCGGGGCGCGGAGCGGACAGCGCCGAGCTGGGCCCGGCGCGACGCCCTCGCCCCGGGGCGCAACGGCACCGGCGCCGCCGGACCGGGCCTCCACGGCCACGGCCACGGCCCCGATGCCGGCGCGGCCGACGGCGACCCGACCGGAGCCGCCCTGCTGCGCGAGGCGGAGGAGCGATGACCGGGCGTACCCGGGTGCTCTGGCTGGCCAAGGGCCTCGGCCGCGGGGGCGCCGAACAGCTGCTGCTCAACTGCGCCCGCCACGTGGACGGTTCACGCTACGAGGTCGAGGTCGCGTACGTGCTGCCCTGGAAGGACGCGCTCGCCCCGGCGCTCACCGAGGCCGGGGTGCGGGTGCACTGCCTGGGCGGCGCGCCGGGCACTCCCGGCCGGGCCGACCCGCGCTGGCCGCTGCGCCTGCGCCGGCTGCTCGCCGAGCGTCGCTACGGCCTGGTGCACACCCACATGCCCGTTCCGGCCACCGCCGCCCGGCTGCTCTCGTACGGGCTCGGCGGCGCGGGATCGCCACGGCTGGTCCACACCGAGCACAACGTCTGGGACCGCTACCGCCCGGCCACCCGCTGGGCCAACGCGCTGACGTACCGGCGCAACGACGCGGTGGTCGCGGTCTCGCACGCCGTCGAGCGGACCATCCCGGCCGCCCGCCGCCGCCCCGGCGCCTGGGTGCACGTGGTGCACCACGGGCCGGACCTGGCCGGCGCCCCGCAGGGGCCGGAAGCCCGGGCCGCCGCCCGGGCCGAACTCGGGCTGCCGCATGACGCGTTCGTGGTCGGCACCGTCGGCAACCTGACACCGAAGAAGGACCAGGCCACGCTGCTCGCCGCCCACGCCCGGCTGCGCCCGCACCACCCGCGGGCCCGGCTGGTGCTGATCGGCGCCGGACCGCTGGAGAGCCGACTGCGCGCCCACGCGGACGAGTTGGGCGTGACCGACAGCGTCCTGTTCGCCGGCTCGCGCCCGGACGTCCCGGCGCTGCTGCCCGGCCTGGACGTCTTCACCCTGAGCTCCCGCCAGGAGGGCCTGCCGGTCGCCCTGATGGAGGCGATGACCAGCGGTCTGCCGGCCGTCGTCACCCGGGTGGGCGGCATGCCGGAGGTGCTGGACGACGGCGACCAGGGCCTCCTGGTGGAGCCGGGCGATCCGGCCGCCCTGGCCGCCGCCCTCGGCCGGCTGGCCGACGACCGGGAGCTGCGCGAGCGCCTCGGCGCGGCGGCCCGGGAGCGCGCCGCCCGCTTCGACGTCGCGGGCGCCCAACGGGCCGTCGAGGCGGTGTACGAGCAGGTCCTGCGGCGCTGAGGCGCCGTGTCGACACCCCCGTCGATCCCCCGAAGGCTCCTATCACCGAACGGAGAGCGAGTCCGGACGTGAGTGCCCTGCCCGCCCCTGCCGAGCTGACCTTCCGCCCGCTCGCGGAGGCCGACCTCCCGGCGGTGCTCGACCTGCTGACCGCCTCCCTGGCCGGCGGCCCGACCGGCACCCGCACCGCCGACTTCTTCACCTGGAAGCACCGTCTGGGGCCCTTCGGCGCCAGCCCCGGCCTGGTCGCCGAGACCCCGGACGGGCGGCTCGCGGGCGTGCGGCTCTTCCTGCGCTGGCAGTGGCACGAGGGCCTCACCGGCCGCACCGTCACCGCCGTCCGGCCGGTGGACACCGCCACCCACCCGGACTTCCAGGGCCGCGGGATCTTCCGCCGACTCACCCTGGACCTACTCGAACAGATCTCCGGTCAGGCCGAGTTGGTGTTCAACACGCCCAACGGCAACAGCCTGCCCGGGTACCGGAAGATGGGGTGGCAGGAGCTCGGCCGGGTGCCGGTGGCACTGCGCCCGGTCCGCCCTGCCGCCTTCGCCCGCGGGGTGCGGGCGGCGTTGGCCCGCACCCCGGCCGGCGCGGCCGCACCACCGGTCTGCGAGCTGCCGACCGCCCGGTCGTGGTTCGCCGACCAACCGGCGGACGCCGGCCCGACCGACGACCCGACCGGGGCCCCGAACGGCTCGAACAGCTTGATCGACGGCTCGACCGGCACGGCCGGCCCGACGACCGACGGCCCTGTAGCCGAGCTGCTGCGCGAGCGGGCCGCCGCCGACCGGGCCGATCCACGGCTGGCCGTCCTGCGCACCCCGGAGTTCCTGCGCTGGCGCTACGGCGAGGCCCCCGGCCTGGACTACCGGGTCCTCACCTGCCACCGGGGCGGCGAGCTGACCGGTCTGGCCATCGGCCGGCCACGCCGGCGCGGCCCGCTCGCCGAGTTCACCCTCGCCGACGTGCTGGTCCGCCCCGGCGACCGGGACAGCGCGGCCCGGCTGCTGCGCGCCGCCGCCCGCGAGTCCGGCTGCGACCACGTCGCGACCCACCTCTCCCCCGGCACCGAGGCCGCCGCCGCGGCGCTGCGCGCCGGCTATCTGCGGGCCCCCCGCACCGGGCTGACACTGGCCGCCCGCACCCCGGCGGGCCGGACCGAACTGGCACTGTCCGACTGGCGGTTCACCCTCGGCGACCTGGAGGTCTTCTGATGGCCCGGTCGGCTCCGGCCCGGGCCGCACGGAGCCGTGCGCCGGCGCGGCCGTCCGCCGTCGCGGCCCTCCGGGACCGGGTTCCCTGGCCGTCCGCCGTCGCCGCCACGCTGGTGACGGGCTACGTCACACTCTTCGTCGTCGCCATGGTGCACACCTCGTACGACACCTGGGGCGCGCTGCTGATCCTGCCGGTGCTGATGGCCGTCGGCACCCCGCTCCTGGCCCGGATCGCCGCCGCCAACCCCGAGCGGGACGTGTTCCGCCTGCTGATGCTGGCCATGACCGCCAAGCTGCTCTGCGCCTTCCCCCGCTACCTGATGGCCTTCGTGCTGTACGGCGGGGCGGCCGACGCCAAGATGTACCACCAGAAGGGCGCCGAGCTCGCCGCCTACCTGGACCAGGCCGACCTCCTCGCCGGCGTCCACTACGACCTCGGGATGAAGGTCGCCGGCACCGGCTTCGTCATCATCGTGACCGGTGTGGTCTACGCGATCACCGGTCCGTCGCTGATCGGCGGCTTCCTGGTCTTCTCCTGGCTGGGCTTCTGGGGCCTGCTGCTGTTCTGGCGGGCCCTGCAGATCGCCTTCCCCGAGGCGGACACCCGCAAGTACGCCAAGCTGGTCTTCTTCCTGCCCTCGCTGCTGTTCTGGCCGTCCAGCATCGGCAAGGACGCCTGGATGATGTTCTGCCTGGGCCTGACCACCTACGGCACCGCCCGGCTGCTGGACCGCCGGTTCGGCGCCTTCGCCTGCATCGCGCTCGGCTCGCTCGGCACCGCGATGGTCCGCCCGCACGTCACCGCGCTCGCCGGGGCCGGGCTGATGGTCGCCTACGTGCTGCGCAAGCGCCCGCAGCAGGCCAGCGCGCTCGGGCCGCTGCGGACCATCCTGACCGCGGTGGTGCTGGGCGCGATGGCGGTGCTGATGCTCCAACAGGTCTCCACCTTCTTCGGCACCGACGGCACCGGCGGGGACGCCGTCAACCAGGTGCTCTCGGAGACCTCGCGGCGCACCAGCCAGGGCAACTCGATGATCAGCGCGACCGCCCCCGAGGACGCCGCGCCCAAGTTCAGCCTGAATCCGGCGGGGCTGCCGGTCGCCGTGGTCAGCGTGCTCTTCCGGCCGTTCCCGTTCGAGGCGTCCAACATCCAGAACCTGATCCAGTCGGTGGAGTGCTTCGCGCTGCTGGTGATGTTCATCCGCAGCTGGCCGCGGCTGACCCGGCTGCCCCGGCTGTTCGTGCAGCGCTCGTACCTCGCCTTCACCGCCGTCTACACCCTGCTGTTCTGCTGGGCCTTCTCGACCATCAACAACATGGGCATCCTGTCGCGCGAGCGCGTCCAGGTCCTGCCCCTGGTCCTGGTCCTGCTGGTCGTCCCGGCCGCCTCCACCGCCCGAGGGGCCCCCGAGCGCCGGCCGCCGCCGGTCTGGCGGGTCGCGCCGGGCCAGTGGGGCGGGCGCCGGCGGCCGCCCGAAGCCCACCCCGTCCGCACCGGCGGGCCGGGATCCGACGGAGCGTCACCGATCCGGTCGCCCGTCCGGTCACCGGCACAGTCACCGGCCCGGTCACCGGCCCGGTCACCGGCCCGGTCACCGGTCCAGTCGCCGACGCAGTCACCGACCCAGTCACCGACCCAGGGGGGATCCACCACGCCATGACCACCGACACCCTTGCCCTGCCCGCCGCCCTCGGCGGCACGCCCGCCTTCCCGGAGGGCCTGCCGCTCACCCGCGTCCAGGTCCCCGACCGCGCCGCCCTGCTGGAGCGGCTCGGCACCGTACTGGACAGCGGGCAGCTGACCAACGGCCGGACCGTCGCCGAGCTGGAGGAGACCGCCGCCAAGCTGCTGGACGTGCCGCACGTGGTGGCCGTCTCCAACTGCACCGCCGGCCTGATGCTGGTGCTCCAGGCGGCCGGCGTCGCCGACGGCCGGCCGGTGGTGATGCCCGGTTTCACCTTCTCCGCCACCGCCCACGCCGCGCACTGGGCCGGCGGCACCCCGGTGTTCGCCGAGGCCCGCGAGCAGGACATCACCCTGGACCCGGAGGACGCCGCCGCCCGGCTCGCCGCCGCCGACCGCCCGGCCGCGCTGATGGCCACTCATGTGTACGGCACGCCCTGCCAGGTGGAGCGCCTCCAGGAGGTCGCAGACGCGGCCGGCGTCCCCCTGGTGTACGACTCGGCGCACGGGTTCGGCAGCAGCCGGCGCGGCGTGCCGATCGGCAACTTCGGCTACGCCGAGGTGTTCTCGATGAGCCCCACCAAGGTCGCGGTGGCCGGCGAGGGCGGCCTGGTCGCCACCCGGGACGCCGCCCTCGCGGCACGGTTGCGCACCGCCCGCGACTACGGCAACCCGGGCGACTACGACACACTCTTCCCCGGTCTGAATGCCCGAATGAGCGAGCTGCACGCCGCCGTCGGTCTCAACTGGCTGGGCGGCCTGCCCGAAAGGGTGGCCCGGCGGGGCACACTCGTCGCCGAGTTCGCCGCCGCGACCGCCGGGCTGCCGGGGCTGCGCCTGGCCCTGCCGGAGGAGGGCGACGTCTCCACCTTCAAGGACCTCACGCTCATCCTGGATGCCGCGGCCTTCGGGCTCACCGCTCGCCAACTCGCGGACGCACTGCGGGCGGAGGGCATCGACTCGCGTCGCTACTTCCACCCGCCGGTGCAGCGCCAGCGGGCGTACGCCCACCTCGGCCAGGCCGAGTCGCTCCCGCTGACCGACCGGCTGGCGGACTCGGTGCTGACGGTGCCGCTCTGGACCCAGATGGACGCGCCCACGGTGCGTCGGATCGCCGGGGCGGTGGTCCGGATCCAGCCGTACGCGGAGCGTCTGCGCGCCGCCTGACCGGACCCCGCCCCGTTAGGCAGATCGGGTGAACGCGGTTGGACCGCGGGCACGCCCGGTCGGCAGGATGTCCGGCCGGGGCCCGCGGTCCCATCTCACCCTCCCCCGTACGGATTTGGAGTCACCCGGTGCTCAAGGGATTCCGCAGCTTCCTGCTGCGCGGAAACGTCGTGGACCTCGCGGTCGGCATCGTCATCGGTGCGGCGTTCACCGCTGTCGTCACCGGATTCGTCACGGCCTTCCTGACCCCGCTCATCGGGGTCGCGACCGGCGCCGTCGGCGACTTCACCCAGAAGACCTTCGCGGTGGCCGGCACCAACTTCCCGTACGGCGTCTTCGTGAACGCGCTGATCAGCTTCGTGCTGGTGGCCGCGGTGATCTACTTCATCGTGGTGGTCCCGGTCAGCCGACTGCAGTCGAGGCTGGACGGCGCCAAGCCCGCCCCGGTGGCCAAGGCGGACTGCCCGGAGTGCCTGAGCCCGATCCCGGTGGCGGCGGTACGCTGCTCGTTCTGCACCTCGGAGGTGGCCGGTCGCCCGGGCTTCCCGGCGCAGGCCGTGCCGACCCCGGCACAGGCGCGCTGACCTCGGGTTCTGTCGCCCCGAGCAGCCTCACGGGAACTTTATCCCCGAAACATTCACGAGCCCTCGCCGCTCCGTCGGCGGGGGCTCGAATGCGCCAGCGCACGCCCTGACGGCAAAAGTTTCTTCGGCCGTCCCCGAACCGTCCACCGGCCCGTCATCGCAAGGGGCTTCACCCGCCCAGTCCGGGCTCCGTTCGAGCGCGTACCCCCGCCCGGCGCTGGCCTGAAGTCGCCGCCGGAATGTCCGTTCTTCATACTTTCGAAACTTTTGTGCGAGCGAAGACTGTGTAAACACTCGAACTGCTCGGCCTCCCACTCTCCTCAGCAGGCGCATTGTGGGCTTACCGTATGCCCCATGACCTCGCCCCGCTCCTACGACGGAGTCGGCTACCCCCCTCCGTCCTTCTCCTCCGGCACGCCCATCTACGACAGCCTCGTCGCAGAGCGCGGTGTTCCGCAGATCGCACCCATCAACGTGCCGGCCGCCCTGCCGCCGGCTCTCTCGTCCGGTTACGGATCCGGCCTCGGCCCGTCCTACGAGAACCGGTACGCGCCCGGGTACGACACCCCCGGCAGCAACCTCCCCGCGCTGCCGCCCGCGCGCCTCGCCCTGGGCCCCGGCCCGAGCAGCGCTCCCTCCGCCGGCCCCTCCACGGCGTACATCCCGGCGCAGCCCGCGCCGGCGTACGCTGCCGCGCCGCAGCCTCCCGCCCCCGGCTACGGCGGCCCCCAGCCGTACCTGTCCGGGCAGCGGCCGCAGGCTCCCGCCCCCGGCTTCTCGCAGGCCACCGGCGGCGGCTACCAGCCCTCCGGCGGCCAGAGCTTTGGCGGCCAGAACACCTTCGTCGGCGCCGGCCAAGGCGGCCAGCAGACCTTCGGCGCGCAGCCGCTGGGCACCCCCGGCTCCTTCGGCGGCCAGCCGAACGCCGCCGGCCAGCAGCACGGCGGTCCGCAGAGCTTCGGCGGCCAGCAGTCCTTCGGCGGCCCGGGCCAGGCCGGTTCCGGCTTCCAGGGCCACGGCGGCGAGCAGGGCTTCGGCGGCGCCCAGCTGCGCCCGGCCGTCGCCCCGGTCGCGCCGATCCGCCCGATGCAGCCGCAGCGCCCGGGCCCGTACGGCGAGCCCGGCCAGTTCCAGCAGGGCTACCAGCCGCAGGGGCAGGGCTACTGACCGACACCTCCGGGCCGGCCCCACCCGGCCCCACCCACAGCACCTGAGCACCACCCCGACGCCATCCCGCGCCGGGCGTACGGAGAAACGGGTCATCCACGGACCGCCCGGACCGCCACCCCCACGGCGGCCGGGCGGTCCGTGCGCGTACGGGGTCCGGCGGAGCCGGGGCGGGGGCCAGGTCGTCCGCGGAGAGCTGGCAGGATGGAAGCATGCTGCTCACCGGACTCCACGTCTACCCCGTCAAGTCGATGTACCGCCTGAGCCCCGAGCACGCCCAGGTCGAGCCGTGGGGACTGGCCGGTGACCGGCGCTGGATGCTGGCGGACGCCACCGGACGCTTCGTCAGCCAGCGCGACCGCACCGCCCTCGGCCAGATCCGCGTCGAACCCACCGCCGACGGCGGGCTTGCGCTCACCGCCCCCGGCGGCTCCCGGATCGAGGTCCCGGCCCCCGCCGTCGCCGTCGGCGACCAGCTCGCCGAGGTCGAGGTCTGGGGCACCCGGTTCCACGCCGCCGAAGCCGTCAAGGAGGCCCAGCTCTGGATCGCCGAGCACGTGGGCGACTACCGGCTGGTGCACCTGGACGACCCCCGGGCGCGCCCGGTCGACCCGTCCTTCGGCGCGCCCGGCGACACCGTCTCGATGGCCGACGGCTTCCCGCTGCTGCTCACCACCACCGCCTCGCTGGACCGGCTCAACGCCCTGATCGCGCAGGAGCACCCCGAGAGCCACGAGACGCTCCCGATGGACCGGTTCCGCCCCAACGTGATCGTCTCCGGCAGCGAGCCGTGGGCCGAGGACGGCTGGCGCCGGATCCGGATCGGCGAGCTGACCTTCAGGGTGGTCAAGCCCTGCGGGCGCTGCGTGGTCACCACCACCGACCAGGAGAGCGGCGAACGGCGCGGCCCCGAACCGCTGCGCACGCTGGCCCGGCACCACCGGCTGCTGAAGAAGGCGGCGTTCGGGCAGAACCTGATCCCCGAGCGCCCGGCCGGTGTCGAGGGCGACGTGCTCGGCACGCTCCGCCTCGGCGACGAGGTCGAGGTGCTGGAGGGCGGCGCGCACTGGCCGGCGGACGAGCGGGTGTGAGCCGGGGGCGCCCGCGTACGGTGGGCGCCCCCCTGCCGCTGTCGCCGGCGGGCCGTCGGTACGCGGACCGTCGTCGCCTCCACCGACCGCTCCTGGGCGCTCGGCAGGCCTGGTCCGGGGCGGCCGCCGCAGGGATCCGACCTCCTCGGGTGCGTCGGGTGCCGCGGCCGTCGCCACCTGCGCCGCCGTGTCCACCAGCGCGTACGGCGCTGTCCCGGCAGGCGAGTGCGGCGCCGCGTTCGGAACCCGAACTGTGCGCGCTCGTTGAAACATGTGGTGAACACGAAACGGTCCCCGGCCGGGCCCGACGGGCGGCGGCCGGACCACCCGCGCGAGCGCGCTACGGTGGGCGGGCCGCCCGCGCACCCCGCGCGTACGGCCCGTTGATCGCCGGCTCGACGAAGGTGGGGACGACAGACCGTCATGGCTGAGCACAGGGTCCGAGTCACCCAGGACAGCGCATCCCGCTGGCGTCGCCGCGCCGGTGAGTACGACACCCTCGCGGAAGCCCTCGCGGCCGCCGAACCGGGTGACACCGTGACCGTCCGGCCGGGCACCTTCCGGGAGAACCTGGTCCTGGACAAACCGGTCACGGTCATCCCGGCGCAGGGCCCCGGCACGGTCCGGATCGACCCGCCGAGCGGGGTACCGCTGACCGTCACGGCCGCCGCCACCGTCCGCGACCTGGTGATCGAGGGCAGCGACAGCTCCCTCCCGGCCGTGCTGGTCACCGGCCCGGAGGCGACGCCCGCGCTCAGCGGCTGCCGGGTGGAAACCCGCTCGGCCACCGGGATCGAGGTCACCGACGGGGCCCGGCCCACCCTGCGCGGGTGCGTGGTCAGCAACCCCACCGGGCTGGGCCTGCGGCTGCGCGGCGAGGGCACCGCCGCGGCCTTCGAGGACTGCGAGGTCGCCGCCGCCGGACAGGCCGGGCTGGCCGTGCTCGGCGGCGCCACCGCCGCGCTGGAACGCTGCCGGGTCCACCACGCGACCGGCGCCGGGGTGCTCCTCACCGACCCGGGCAGCGCCGCCGAGCTGACCGGCTGCGAGATCTACGAGATCCGCGGCAGCGGCGTCCAGGCCGAGGCCCATGCCGGCGGGCGGCTGGTCGACTGCGACATCCACCGGGTCACCGGCAACGGGATCACCCTGGACGGCGAGGCCGAACTCGTCCTGACCGGCTGCCGGGTGCACGACCTGCCGGAGAACGGCGCCGACCTGCGCGGCCGGGCCCGGCTCACCCTGGCCAACAGCACCGTGCGGGACTTCGGGCGCGGCGCGCTCTCGGTCTGGGACCAGGGCACCGAGGCCACCGCCGAGTCCTGCGAGATCCACAGCTCGACCGGCGAGTACCCGGCGCTGTGGGTCAGCGACGGCGCCCGGCTCACCCTCACCGACTGCTCGCTGCACGACCTGCCGGACGCGCTCTTCGTGCTGGACCGCGACTCCGCCGCCACCGCCGAGGGCTGTTCGTTCAGCCGGATCCGCAGTTCGGCCGTCTCGGTCAGCGGCGGCGCCGGGGTGACGCTGAGCGGCTGCCGGGTCCAGGAGGCGGGCACCGGGCTCTGGTTCCGCGACCACGGCAGCGGCGGGCTGCTCACCGACTGCGAGATCTCCGACGTCGCCACCGGCGTGATCGTCACCAAGGGCGCCGACCCCGTCCTGCGCGACTGCACCGTCCGGGCCAGCTCGGACGCCGGCGTCTACGTCTCGGCCCAGGGCCGGGGCACCTTCGAGGACTGCCGGGTCTCGCACGGCAAGGGCTTCGGCTTCCACATCATCGACGGCTGCCGGACCGTCCTGACCCGCTGCCGGGCCGAGCAGAACGAACGGGCCGGCTTCGAGTTCTCCGAGCCCGGCCCGGTGGTGGAGGCCTGCACCTCGGACGACGTCGTCCCGGCCGCCCCCGCGGCCGACCTGCCGGCCCCCCGGTCCGCCCGGGCCGCCCAACTGACCACCACGGCACCGGCGTTGACCGCACCCTCGGCGATCGGGCCGATCCCGGACTGCCGACCCGCCGACGAGGCGCTGGCCGAACTCGACGCGCTGGTGGGCCTGGCCACCGTCAAGCAGGAGGTCCGGACCCTGATCGACCTGATCGCGGTCGGGCGCCGCCGCCGGCAGGCCGGGCTGAAGGCCCCCTCGCTCCGCCGCCACCTCGTCTTCACCGGCGCCCCCGGCACCGGAAAGACCACGGTGGCCCGGCTCTACGGCGAGATCCTGGCCTCGCTCGGAGTGCTCCAGCGCGGACACCTGGTCGAGGTGGCCCGGGTCGACCTGGTCGGCGAGCACATCGGATCCACCGCGATCCGCACCGCGGCCGCCTTCGACCGGGCGCGCGGCGGGGTGCTCTTCATCGACGAGGCGTACGCGCTGGCACCCGAGGACGGCGCCCGGGACTTCGGCCGCGAGGCGATCGACACCCTGGTCAAACTGATGGAGGACCACCGGGACGAAGTGGTGGTCATCGTGGCCGGTTACACCGTCGAGATGGAACGCTTCCTCTCCGCCAACCCCGGTGTGTCCTCCCGCTTCTCCCGCACCGTCACCTTTCCCGACTACACCGCGGACGAGCTGCTGGAGATCGCCCGCGCGCAGTGCGCCGAACACGAGTACGCGCTGGCCGAGGCCACCGAGGGCGCGCTGCTCCAGCACTTCGGCACCCTGGAGCGCGGCCCCAACTTCGGCAACGGGCGCACCGCCCGACAGGTCTTCGAGACCATGGTGGAACGGCACGCCATGCGGGTCGCCCAGCTCGCGGATCCGTCCACCGAGGAGCTCCAACTGCTCGTGCCCGCCGACCTGCCGGGGGCCCGGCTGCCCTGACCGGGGCGGGGCAGGAACGGGACCGCCGGAGGGGGCGGGGCCGGGGCGGCGGCGCGGACGGGGAACTCACGCCCGGCCGAGGGCCGTTGGGCCGGCATGAGCATGCTTCTCACCGGCGCTGCGGGCGGCCTGCTGCTGCCGGCCGGCCTGGTCGTGGCGTTCTTCCTCGGCGCGGTCACCCGCCGGCTGCTCGCCCGGCCCGCAGGTGGGCCGGGCGCCCTTCACCCGGGCCGCGGTCGCCCCCGCCCCGGCGAACGGGGCGCCGGAGCGACGGCCACCGAGGAACTGCACGCGCTGCTCTATCCGAGCAAGCGCGTGCAGTTGGAACAGCGCCGGATCGAGCTGGTGCTGCGGGACGACCAGCACGACGGCGCACCGAAACGCACCGGCATCGACCTCGCGGGCGGCACGGCGGTGATCCGCCGGGCGGGCGGCGAGGGCGCGGACCGGGCGGGCGGCTGAGCCGGTACCGCCGGGCTGCCGGTACGCCCTCAGCGGCGCTCCGGGGCCGCCTCCTTCCCCAGCATCCGCTCCACCAGCAGCTCCAGGCGGTACTCCGCGTGCTCCGGTCGGAGCCGACCGCTCCGACCGAGGGTGGCCAGGCCGTGCAGGGCCGCCCAGACCACCTCGGTGAAGGGTTCCGGATCCTCGGCCCCGGCCACCTCGGCGACCGGTCCGGCGAGGGCGGCGAAGCCCTCCTTCAGCGGGGCGGGTGAGTCCGGGCGCCCGAACGGCAGGTCCGTCGCCAGGGTGAACATGGCGTCGTAGAGCGCCGGGTTGACCGCCGCGAACGCCAGGTAGCGTCCCGCGACAGCACGGAAGGCCTCGACCGGCCCGTCCGTCTTCCGGGTGGCCGCCCGCAGGTCGGCGGCGAGCTCCGCGAAGCCCTCCAGCGCGACGGCGGCCACGATCGCGTCCTTGCCGGCGAAATGGCTGTAGAGCACGGGCTGGCTGTACTCGATCCGCTCGGCCAGCCGACGGGTCGTCACCGCCTCCCAGCCCTCGGCCTCCGCCAGCTCACGGGCAATTCGAATGATCAGCTGATGCCGCTCGGCGCGTTCGCGCTCGCGGCGCTCCTGGATTGACATGCCATCGATCCTAGCAGCGCTAGACAGACGAGCAGTGAACGCGCTAGCTTCGTTCCCGTTCCTAGCAGCGCTAGCAGTCAGTGCAGCGCAAGCCTCACGGATCCAAGGGGGATTCACCATGTCCGGCACCAGCACCGCAGCCACCGCCAGCACCGCAGCCATCGCCCGCCCGTCCGCCGCCCCGGCGGCCACCGGCTCCGTCCGTCGACGGATCGCCACCGGCCTGACCGTGCTGATCGCACTCGGGATCGGCTACGTGGGCGTCAGCTACCTGTTCGCCCCGGAGAGCACCGCCTCCGGTTTCGGCCTGCCCGAGTGGCCGCGCGGCGAGGCCGCCGAGTTCCTCTCCACCAAGGGCATCCGGGACCTCGCCTCCGGCATCGCCCCGCTCGTCCTGCTCGTCACCGGCCGGCGGCGGGCCCTCGGCTGGCTGCTGCTGGTCGACGCGCTCATCCCGCTGAACGACGCCGTCACCGTGCTGACCCACCACGGCTCGACGGCCACCGCCTTCGGCGTCCACGGCGCGGCGGCCGCCGTCGTCGCGGTGACCGCCGCACTGCTGCTGACCGAGCGCCGGCCCGCCCCGCACGCCCTCACCGCCTGACCGCCCAGGCCCGGCACCCGGCGCCGGAAGCGGCACCGGGCCGTGAACGGTCGACCTCCGGCGCGGGCCGGGTCAGCCGGTCCAGGCCGCGCCGGCCAGGAACGACTCCAGGTGGGCGCGGTAGGGCGCGATGTCGATCCGCTCACCGGCCAGCCAGTCGTCCGAGTAGTACTTGTCGAGGTACCGGTCCCCCGGGTCGCAGATCAGGGTGACCACGCTGCCCCGCTCCCCCGCCGCCCGCATCTCGGCGACGATCTTCAGCGCGCTCCACAGCCCCGTCCCGGTGGAGGCGCCGGCCTTCTTGCCGAGCATCTGCTCCAGCACCCGCACGGCGGCGACCGAGGCGGCGTCCGGGACCTTCATCATCCGGTCGATCGCCCCGGGCACGAAGCTCGGCTCCATCCGGGGCCGCCCGATCCCCTCGATCCGCGACCCGCTCTCGCAGACCGCGTCCGGATCGTGGCCGACCCAGCCCTCGAAGAAGCAGGAGTTCTCCGGGTCGGCGACGCAGATCCGGGTGTCGTACTGCATGTAGTGCACGTACCGGGCGATGGTCGCCGAGGTGCCGCCCGTCCCGGCGGTGGCGACGATCCAGGCCGGCTCGGGGTGCGGCTCCAGGCGCAGCTGCGCGAACATCGACTCGGCGATGTTGTTGTTGCCCCGCCAGTCGGTGGCCCGCTCGGCGTAGGTGAACTGGTCCATGTAGTGGCCACCGGTCTCCTCGGCGAGCCGGGCGGAGGCCGCGTACACCTCGTCGGAGCGCTCGACCAGATGACACTCGCCGCCGTGGAACTCGATCAGGTCGATCTTGGCCTGGCTGGTGGACTTGGCCATCACGGCGATGAACGGCACGCCGATCAGCTGGGCGAAGTAGGCCTCGGAGACGGCGGTGGAGCCGCTGGACGCCTCGATCACCGGCTTGCCGGGGCGGATCCAGCCGTTGCAGAGCCCGTACAGGAACAGCGAGCGGGCCAGCCGGTGCTTCAACGAGCCGGTGGGGTGGGTGGATTCGTCCTTGAGGTACAGGTCGATGCCCCAGTCGACGGGGAGCGGGAAGCGGAGCAGGTGGGTGTCGGCCGAGCGGTTGGCGTCGGCGTGGACCTTGCGCACCGCCTCCTTGAGCCAGCTCCGGTAGGCCGCGTCGGAGCGGTCCACATCGTCGGTCCGTTCGGCACTCAGCTGGGCACCCATGGTCACTCTCCTCGCTCGAACCCCCCTCTTGCTCACTACGAGTGTATGAGAGTCACGATAAGTGACGGTTTTCGCAGCCCCAGCTTCCGCTTATCCGCCGGTCCGGCGATCGCCCCGGCCGTCGGCGGACCGCCCCGGCCGGCACCCCGCGCCGCTACGCGCCCGCCTGCACCGACTGCGGGTCCGCCAGGTACGGCCGCCAGGCGAGTTCGGCCGCACCCGCCAGCGCGCTGTGCGCCAGCTCGGCGCCGATGATCGGCACCCGGCCGCTGCGCCCCCAGAGGCTGCGCTCGGCGACCACCGCGCGCAACCGGTCCGGCGCGGCCTCCAGCAGGTCCAGGTGCAGTCCGCTGAGCACCACCCGGTCCGGGTTGAGGATGTTGGCGACACCGGCCAGTCCGAGGCCGAGCCGGTCGATGACGTGCTCGACGGCCGCCCGCGCCCGCTCGTCGGTGGCGGCGGCGTGGCAGAGCTCGCGGGCCTGGTCGAGCAGCGGGCGGTCCGGCGCGGGGGTGATCCCGGCCGCGGCGAACAGCGCGTCCGGGTCGGTCTCGGAGTTGAGGCAGCCCCGGTTGCCGCACTGGCAGGGGCGGCCCTGCGGGTCGACGGTGAGGTGGCCGACCTCCAGCGCGAGCCCGGCGCTGCCGGTGTGCAGCCGGCCGTCGATCACCAGCGCGCCACCGACGCCGCGGTGACCGGAGGTGACCAGCAGCAGGTGGCGGGCGCCCCGGCCGGCGCCGTGCCGGTACTCGGCGAGGGCGGCGAGGTTGGCGTCGTTGGCGATGGAGGTGGGCAGCGGGTCGAGCGCGAGCGGTCCGTTGTCCGCGCGGCCGACCTCGACGTCGTACAGGTCGGCGACGGGCGTGCCGCTGGGCCAGGCGAAGTGCAGGGCGGCGAGCGCGGTGCCGTCCGGTTCGGTGACCGGATTGGGCAGCGCGAGGGCGGCACCGAGGCAGCGGCGGCCGCCCTCGCGGGCCAGTTCGGCGCCGGCCTCGGCGACGGCGCGCAGCATCCGGACCGGGTCGGTGGCGGCGGGCAGCGGCCGGTGCACCGGCGGTTCGAGCAGTCCGCCGAGCCCGGCGAGGGTGACGCTCAGTCCGTCGGCGTGGATCTGGCCGGCGATCACGACCGGGCCCGCGGGGTCGATGGCCAGCCGGTGCGACGGGCGTCCCCGGCCGCCGCCGGCCGGCCTGGAGTCGACGGTGATCAGGCCGAGCGCCTCCAGCTCCGCGGTGACCGCGCCGGCCGTGGCCCGGGTGACGTCCAGCGCGCGGGTGAGCGCCGAACGGGTGGGGGTCTGGCCGGTGTGGATGAGCGAGAGCGCCGGGCCGAGCAGCGTGCGGCCGCGGTCGGGGGCCGAGCGGCGGTGGGCGTCGCGCTGGGCGTCGTGGTCGGCCGCGGCGCCGGGCTTCGGACTTGATGGAGTGAGCTGCACGCCCCTATTGTTACTTTGTGCCGCTCCGAAACAAAATCCGCGCCCATGACCGACTCGACCGGCCGTCCTCCCAGTCTCGCAGCACTCCGGGTGCGTCCGACACCCCTTGGGGTGCCGCGCGGCTCGCGCTCACCGCTTTCTTCGCCGTCGACGGCTTCCTCTTCGCCGCCTGGGTGGTCCGCATCCCGGACATCCGCAGCCAGGTCAGCGCCTCCCACAGCGCGCTCGGGCTCGCACTGCTCTGCGTCTCGGCCGGCGCCGTCGCCACCATGCCCCTGGTCGGCCGGCTCTGCCTCCGCTACGGCTCGCGGCCGGTCACCGTCGGCTCGCTGGCGCTGCTCGCCCTCGCCGTCCCGCTGCCCGCCCACGCCCACTCGGTGGCGGCGCTCGGCGGCGTCCTACTGCTCTTCGGGGCGGGGTACGGCGGCGCCAACGTCGCGATGAACAGCGCCGCCGTCGACCTGGTGGCCCAGCTCCGACGCCCGGTGATGCCCAGCTTCCACGCCGGGTACAGCCTCGGCGGCCTGGTCGGCGCGGGCGTCGGCGGACTGCTCGCCGGCACCCTGACCACCGCGTGGGCCCTGGGTCTGAGCGGCCTGCTGGGCCTGGCCGTCACGGTGGGCGCCGGCGTCGTCCTGCTCCGCGGCCCGGCCGCGCCGGTCGTCGCGCCCGGCCGCGCGGCCGCCTCCTCCACCGCCTCCGACGGTCCGCCCTCCACCGCCGCCTCCACTGCCTCCGACGCGCCCTCCCCCGTCGCGCGCACGGAGTCGGCCCGGGTGCCGCACGCCCGGGTGCTCGTCCTGCTGCTCGGCCTCACCGCGCTCTGCTGCGCCTACGGCGAGGGCGCCATCGCGGACTGGACCACCCTGCACCTCACCGACGACGTCCACGCCAGTGCCGGCACCGCGGCCGCCGGCTACGCCGCGTACGCCTTCGCGATGACCAGCGGCCGGGTCGGTGGCACCTGGCTCTCCATCAGGCTGGGGCAGACCCGGGTGATGGTCGTCGGAGGCCTCACCGCCGCGGCCGGCATGCTGCTCGCCGCCCTCGCGCCGTCGGCCCCGCTCGCGCTGACCGGGTTCGTGCTGGTCGGCCTCGGCCTGGCCAACATCTTCCCGCTGGCCATCGCCCGGGCCGGCGCCGCCGGCGGCCCGCAGGGCGTCGCCCTCGCCTCCACCCTCGGCTACGGCGGCATGCTGATCGGCCCACCGGTGATCGGCTTCCTCGCCGACGCCGTCGGCCTCCCGCTCGCGCTCACCACGGTCGCCCTCGCCGCCGTGCTCGCCGCGCTCCTCCCCCTCACCGCCCGCAGGCGCTGACGACCCGCGTCCCCCGTCGAGGCACCCCGGTCCGCCTCGCCCGTCCACCCACCGCACCGGAGGTCCTCCGGGAGCGCCGGATCGAGGTGGTCCTGCTCCGCTGCCCCGCCCGACGCCGTGGCAGGATGCCGCCATGACGACGAGCGGGCGGATCCAGGTACTGCGGGCGGGTGAGCGCCCGGCGACGGCGTGGCTCAACGGGGGCGGGGTGACCAGGGAGGTCGCCGGGTTCCCCACCGGGGCCGGGCTGGACGCCTTCGACTGGCGGGTCAGCCTCGCCGACGTCGCCTCCGCCGGGCCGTTCTCCGCGTTCCCCGGTGTCGACCGGGTGATCACCCTGGTCGACGGCCCCGGCATGGCCCTGACCGTCGACGGTGTCGAGCACCTCGTCGACACCCCGTTCCGCCCGTTCGCGTTCTCCGGCGAAGCCGACACCGGGTGCCGGCTGCTCGACGGTCCGGTGGTGGACTTCAACGTGATGACCCGGCGCGGGCGCACCACCGCCGAGCTCGCGCTGGCCACCGGACCGCGCGAGGTGGACGTCCCGGCCGGCGGCACCGTCCTGCTGGTCTGCCTGGCCGGCGGCGCCGTCGTCGGCGACACCGCCCTGGAGCGCTACGACGCCGCCCTGCTGGACGAGCCCGGCCCGTACGAGCTGCGGCCCGACGGCGTGACCGCCACCGTCACCTTCCGCACGCCGCACGCCTGACGCCACGCCCGTACACCCGCCAGCGCGCCCGCCCGTCACCGCGCCTGCCCGTCACCACGCTTCGCCCGCCGAAACGCCGCTGCACAGGAAGTCGGACCCGCCGACTTCCTGTGCAGCCCTCGGCCACCCGCGACCGGGTGTCAGCCGCAGTACACCGGGGACGCGTGGGCCGGGTCGAGTGCGTTGGCGACCAGGTGCAGCGCGGTCGGCGAGAACGCGATGGCCACGTGCTCGGCGAGCGAGAGCGGGCAACGGTCCTGCAGGACGACGTTGTTCACTTTCGCCCCGCTGAGGAACTGCGTCCGGTACGGCGTGACGACCTCGTCGTACACGGTCGCGATCACCGTGTAGGTGACGCCGGGCACGGTGTCCGCCGCCGTGGCCATCTTCCGGTTGAAGTCGGAGTCCACCACCTGGTCCTTGCACGCCGCGCAGACCGTGTAGATCAGATCGGCCACCCCGGGGAAGTACGGGGCGAGGTTGGCGATGCCGGAGAGCGTCGTCCCGTGGTTGGAGGGCGCCAGACCGATCAACTTGTCGACCTTCGCCGCTCCCCCGAGGAACTTCACGTAGTAGTTCGGGAGCATGCCGCCCTGGGAGTGGCCGACCAGGTCGACCTTGGCCGCGCCGGTCGCGCCGCGCACCAGGTCCACGAAGCGGCCGAGCTGGGCGGCGGACTCGGCGGCCGGGCCGAGACCGCCGATCGGCAGCAGCAGACCGCTGCCGGAGGAGGTGATGCCGGGGACCATGCCGTAGTCCAGGGCGAAGACGCAGTAGCCCTGGCTCTTCAGCAGTGGCGAGAGCGCGAGCCAGTTCTCGTAGCGGTTGGCGAAGGTGCCGTGCACCAGGACCACCGGGTTGGGGTGCGCCGCCGTCGGCTTGCAGGACCAGTCGTTGGCTCCCGGCGGCGAGGCCACCGAGTCACCGTCCGGGGGCAGTTGAGCCGCCGTACCGGACGCGGTGGGGGTCGCGTCCGGTGCGGCGGCGGCGTGCGCGGCGGCGGCTGGAGCACCGGCGAGCAGCGCGCCGGCCAGCAGGGCCGAGCCGAGCGCTCCGAGGAGTCTGCGGCGCAGCGGCCCTGCGGAGTAGCGGAGAAGTGGGGTTCTCAACTGTTGCCTCCACAGCGGAAGTTTGTTACCAACAGGTAACCCGAGTGCCTCCATCATGCGGTCGCCCCTCCGACCCGGCCCTTGGGTGTCCCCCAGACCTGGACGGTGTTTTCTGTGACCGGTCACAATTCACCCGCATGCGCCCCCGGTTGGCGGATCCCGGTGATCGGCGGGGTACCCGCCGACCACCGGCTGCTCGGCGCCGTACCCGAGTTGGTCGAGGCCGTCATCGCCACCCTGCTGGCGCGGGTGCCGACCTACCGCCGGCTGCCGCACGAACAGGTGGCGGGCGAGCTCAGCCAGGTCACCGAACGCCGGATCCGCGCCCTCGCCCAGGCCGTCCGCACCGGACTGCCCGCCGACGAGGACGAGTTCAGCTCCGTCCGCGAGGCCGCCGCCCGGCGCGCCGAGGAGGGGCTGCCGCTGGACGCCGTCCTGCTCGCCCACCACCTCGGGATGGAGGTCTGCTGGGAGCTGGTCACCCGGGACGCCCGCGACGACGACGCCGCCGACCTGCTGATCCTCAACCGACTGCTGCTCGACCAGCTCCGCCAGGCCACCTCCGCCGCCGGGGCCGGCTACGTCGAGGAGCGCCGCACCATGGCCGACGAGCAGCAGGCGGCCCGCCACGCCCTGCTCACCGCACTGCTCGACGGCGCCCCCGCCGAGGAGACCGCCACCAGGGCCGGGATCCGGCTGCCGCCCTGCTACGCCGTCCTGTGTCTCGCCGTCGCCGACCACCCCGACGAACGGTCGCCCGGCATCGACCGGACCGTGGCGGGCCACCGCAAGCTTCGCCGGCTGCGCACCGAACTCGACCACCGCACCCGGCGGTCGGCGCTCTCGGCGCTCTCCTCCTCCGGCGGGCCGGTGCTGATCCCACTGGACCACCGGGCGGACGGCGTCCCGGCCGGCGCGTGGCAGCGCCTCGCGGACACCGTGAACGGCACGGCCCGGGCCGCCGGCGTCCCCGTCCAGGCCGGGGCGGCCGTCGCCGCGCCCGCCGGGGTGGCCGCGGCCGCCGCTCTCGCGGCCGAAGTGCTGGGGGTCGCCCGGGCGTTCGGCCGCCCGCCCGGGCTGCACCGCCTGGACGACGTCCTGTTGGAGTACCAGCTCAGCCGCCCGAGCCAGGCGAGATCCCGACTCGCCTCGCTGCTCGCCCCGCTGGAGGACGGCGGCGAACTGCTCGCCACCCTCCGCACCCACCTGGCCGGCGGCCTCAACCGCCGCCACACGGCCCGCGCCCTGCACCTGCACCCGAACACCGTCGACTACCGGCTGCGCCGGGTGGCCGTTCTCACCGGCCTCGACCCGACCCGTCCGGCCGACCTGCTCCGGATCACCGCCGCCATCGCCGCCCGGGACGCCGAGCGCGCCCAGGAGCCGGCCTGACCGGCCGCGCCCCACAGCTCGCCGCCCCCGCCTGCCTCACCCCGACGCCCGCCTCACGCCCGCGTCGCACTGCGCTGCCGCCGGCACCACCGTCACCCCCGCGCCTCACACCCCGTGCCTCAGACCCCCGTCTCGCCGGGGAGCCGCAGGTCCCAGCCCGCGAGGGCGCGCAGCTGGTCGGCGGTGATGCCGTCGGGGAGCGGACTGGGCGGGTCGGTGCGGAACGGCGGCTGCCAGCCCTCCTCGGCGGTCCAGCGCCGGACGATCTTCGCGGGGGCGCCGGCCACCACACAGTGGGCGGGCACCTCTCCGCGCACCACCGAGCCTGCCGCGACCACCACGTTGCGGCCGAGCCGGGCGCCGGGGAGGATCACCGCGCCGGTGCCGATCCAGCTGCCGGCGCCGATCTCGATCGGCTCGTTGCGCGGCCACTGCTTGCCGATCGGCAGGTCGGTGGCCCGGTACTCGTGCGCCTGGTCCGATATGTAGACGCCGGGACCGGTCCAGACGTCGTCGCCCAGGACGATCGACTGGTGGCCGACGATGTGGCTGTCCCGGCCGATCACGCAGCCGCCGCCGATCCGCACGATCGGCTCCGGCCCGAGGTCGAGGCCGGGCAGGAACCCCGCACTGATGGTGACGCGCTCGCCGATGATCGAGAACGGGCCGATCGTGATCCACTGCTCGTTGAAGATCGCGCCGAGCGGGAAGGTCAGCTTCGTCCCCGCGCCCAGCTCGCCGAACCGGTACGGGCCGGGACTCTCGCTGGACACCGCGCCGACTCGCTGAACCCACGTCCAGCCCCGGTGGACGAGGCGGCCCGCAACGCGTCGGCTGCCGGACCGGACGCCGGAGAGCAGGGAACTGGTGATCGACATGCGGGCCACGCTACCCGTCGCCCCGGCGCCGCCACCGGGGAGGCGGCCAACATCACACCCGCCCCGGGCGCCCTCGGCCGCCGTGTCCGAAACCCGCGAACGGTGCCACACTCGTCGACCATGGAGATCACCGAGCACATCGACGCACTGCGCCGAGAGGGCGCCCTGCTTGCCGACGCCGCCGCCCGCACCGACCTCGCCGCACCGGTCCCCACCTGCCCCGACTGGCGGCTGCGCGACCTCGTGCTGCACACCGGCCAGGTGCACCGCTGGGCCACCGCGTACGTGCGCGACGGACACCGGGCGCCGCTGGACGCCGACGGCGAGCGTGCCGCCTGGGGGCCGGAGCCGTCGGACACGGCCCTGGTCGACTGGTTCCGCGCGGGCCACAGCGCCCTGGTGGAGGCGCTCACGGCGGCGCCGGCCGACCTGGAGTGCTGGAGCTTCCTGCCCGCGCCGACCCCGCAGGCGTTCTGGGCCCGCCGCCAGGCGCACGAGACGGCGGTGCACCGCTTCGACGCCGACGCGGCCGCCGGGGCCGAGGGCCCCCGGGTGGCCACCGGCCTGGCACTGGACGGGATCGACGAACTGCTGCGCGGGTTCATGGCCCGCGGCCGCTCCCGGGTGCGCAGCGAGCGGCCGCGCACCGTCCTGGTCCGGGCCACCGACGCCGCGCCCACCGACGGGCCGGGCGACTGGCTGCTCACCATCAGCCGGGAGCCACTCGCCGTCGTCCGCCGCGGCAGCACGGCCGACGAGGCCGTGGGCCCGGTCGACCTCACGCTCGGCGGCCCGGCCCGCGACCTCTACCTGCTGCTCTGGAACCGCCTGCCGGCGAGCGAGGCCGGACAGGTCGAGCAGGCCGGACAGGTCGAAGTCACCGGTGACCGGGCCCTGCTGGACCTCTGGCGGGAGACGGCCGTCGTCCGCTGAAGCCGAGGCCGATGAAGCCGAGGCCGAGCCGGAGCCGGAGCCCGAGCCCGGACGGCCTCAGCGCGCCCAGGGCGCGGGCCGCTTCTCCAGGAACGCCCGCATGCCCTGCTGCGCCTCGTCCGAACCGAACAGCCGCGCCGAGAGCCGGACCAGCTCGTCCGCGTCCCGTTCGAAGGACCGCACCACCTCGGCGTTGGCCAGCCGCTTGGACTGCGCGAGGCCCTGCGGCGACCCGAGCCGCAGGGCGTCCAGCAGACCCTTCAGCGCGGTGCCGGTGGACTCCGCGGAGTCCGTGGCCTCGGTGATCAGGCCGATCCGGGCGGCCTCGGTGGCGTCGAAGACCTCGCCGGTCAGGTAGTAGCGGGAGGCCGCGCGCGGGTCCAGCTTGGGGCGCAGCGGCAGCGAGATGACGGCGGGTGCCAGACCGAGCCGCACCTCGGTGAACGCGAAGGTGGCGGCCGGGCCGGCCAGCGCGAGGTCGGCCGCGCCGACCAGCCCGAGGCCGCCCGCCCGGACGTGCCCGTCGATCACCGCGATCACCGGCTTCGCGCAGTCCACGATGGCCCGCTGGAGGTCCACCAGGCCGCGCGGGCCGACCGTCGGGTCCGTGCCGGTCGCCTCGGAGAGGTCCGCGCCGGCGCAGAACACCTTGCCGGTGTGGCCGAGCACCACCGCGCGGACGTCCGGGTCGGCCGCGGCGGCGGCCAGGCCGGCGGTCAGCTCGGCCATCAGCCGGGTGGAGAGCGCATTGCGGTTGTGCGGCGAGTCGAGGGTCAGGGTGGTGACGGCATCGGTGGTGGCGACACGGACGAAGGGCACTTCGCGGGTCATCGGTGCGGGCCTGCTTTCCGGCTGAGGGTGGGTCGGATTGCGCGGCGTCCGCCCAGGGTCCGGTCCGGCCGATCGTGCCGGGCAGGACCTTCTCGGACGGCGCCCGGACGACTCTGACATGCCCACCCGCCGCTCGGCCAGAGCCACCCGCCGCGAAACCCGTCACCTCTTCGCCCCGAAAACCGGTGGTCGGCCCGCCGCCCGCCACGGGAGCATCGGGCCATGACCACCGACACCGTCCTGCTGCTCGCACCGCGGATCAACGACACCGGCCTGCAGCTGCGCACCGCCGCCGGCCGCCGCGGCCTGCGCGCGCACACCGCGACGGCCTGGCGCGCCCCGGAGGAGCTGCTCGGCTCGCCGGTGCACCTCTACGGCGGCCCGCTGTTCGCCGACGCGGTCGGCGGCGCGTTCGACCTGGCCCTGCTGGAGCCGCCGGCCGACTGGCCGGCCCGGCTGCCGGCGGAGCTGACCGGCCGCTCGCTCACCCTCACCACCCTGGCCGAGGCCCGCCGGCTGCGCCGCCCGATGTTCCTCAAGCCGCCGGGCGACAAGCTGTTCCCCGCCAAGGTCTACCCGGACGGCTCCGGCCTGCCCGGTCCGGACGCGCTGGACGACGACACCCCGGTGCTGACGAGCGAGGTGGTGCGGTTCCACCGCGAGTACCGGCTGTTCGTCCTGGACGGCGAGGTGCGCACCGCCTCGCGCTACGCGGTCGACGGCGACCTGGACATCGCGCCGCTCGACGAGGACCGCCACCGCGCCGAGGTGACCGCCTTCGCCGCGGACGTGCTGGCCGCCTCGGCCGGGGCGCTGCCGAGCGCCGTCGTGATCGACGTCGGCCCGCTGGACGGCGGTCGCTGGGCGGTGGTGGAGGCCAACTCGGCCTGGGCCAGCGGCGGGTACGCCTGTGACCCGGCGGCGGTGCTGGACGTGGTGCTGCGGGCCGGCGGACCAGCCGCCGACCTCCCGGAGGCGGACCGGCGGTACTGCCGGGAGCTGCCCGAGGTGGTCCGCTGACCTGCGGCGGGGCGAAAGGCGCTGGTGCGGTGATCATCCGTCGGCCACGATGGGACGCATGACCTCCCACGCCCCGCACCTCACCCACATCGCCGAGCCGCCGGGGGTCGCCCCCGCCACCGGCTACACCCAGGTCGTCACCGGCACCGGTCGCCTGGTGGCCGTCTCCGGCCAGGTCGCGTTCGACGAGCAGCGGCAGTTGGTCGGGGTCGGCGACCCGAAGGCGCAGGCTCGGCAGGTGTTCGAGAACCTGAGCCGCTGCCTGGCCGCCGCCGGGGCCGGCTTCGCCGACGTCGTCAAGCTGACCTACTTCGTCACCGACATCGCGTTCATGCCCGCCGTGCGCGAGGCGCGGGACGAGTACTTCGGCGCCACGCCGCTCCCGGCCAGTTCGGCGATGCAGGTCGCCGCGCTGTTCCTGCCCGAGGTGCTGATCGAGATCGAGGCGCTCGCCCTGGTCCCCGCCCGGTCCTGACCGGTACGGCGCCGCGCGGTCCCGGGCCACCGGGCTACTACCCGGTGGCCGTGGCCCGGCCCTGGCGACGGGCCCACCGGACGGCGGGGCCCATGGCCAGCCCGGCCGCGGCGAGCAGCACGCCGAGGGCGACCCAGCCGAACAGACCCCACCCGACGACGGCGGTGCTGACCACGGCCGGCCCGATCATCAGCGAGGCGGCCGACCCGGCGTTGTAGACGCCCTGGTAGGCGCCGTGGTCACGCTCGCCGGCCAGGTCGTAGCTGAGTGCCCACCCGCCGGCCTGGCTCAGCACCTCGCCGAACGCCTGGAGCGCCACCCCGACGAGCACCACCACGGCGGCGACGGCGGCGGGCAGGCCGTGGGCGAGGGCGAGCACCAGGCAGGAGGCGGCGAGGATCAACCCGGCCCGGCCGCAGACCCGGGCGGCCGTGGCCGGATCCTCGGTGCCCCGGGTGGCCCGGACCTGCAGGGTGATCACCAGCAGGGTGTTGACGATCAGGGTGCCGGCCACGGTGATCCGGGGCGCCTCGGTGTGCTGGACGACCCAGAGCGGCACGCCGACCTCCAGCATCGCGAACTGCAGGCAGAGCAGCGCGTTCAGCACCGTCACCACCAGGAAGGGCCCGTCCCGCAGGGCGGGGTTGCGCCGCCGGCCGGGCCGCCCGCCCGGTTCGGCCCCGGCCGGATCGCTCTCCCCGGCTGGCCGTCCCGACACCGACCCTGCCGACGCCGCCGACGCTGTCGACCGAGCCGACGCCGGGACGGCCAGCCGGTGGAAGAGCACCGCGACCACCAGGTAGGAGACGGCGTCGGCCAGGATCGCCGTCAGATAGGCCGGCCGGCTGTCCACCTGGAGCGCGACGGCGCCGAGCGCCGTCCCCAGGCACAGCCCGGCGTTGGTCACCACCCGCAGGTAGGCCCGGCCCGCCACCCGGCGGTCGGCGGGCAGCACCTCGGCGTAGAGCGCGTTGCGCACGGCGGCCGCGCCGCGGTCGACGGCGCTCACCACGCAGGCCAGCGCCAGGAAGGCCGGGTAACTGTGCACCAGGGCGTAGCCGGCGGTGGCCACCGCGTTCACCGCGATCAGCACCACCAGCACCGGCCGCGCTCCCCAGCGGTCGGCGGCCCGCCCGGCCGGCACGCTGGCGACCACTCCGCAGAGACCGGCGGCGGTGAGCCCGAAGCCGAGCTGGGAGGCGCTCAGCCCGAGGACGCGGGTGAAGAAGAGCACGCCGACGGCGAGGGAGAGCCCGCTGCCGACGGTGTTGACGAGGGTGATCCCGGCGAGCCGGCGCACCATCGGGTCGGGGTGCAGCAGCCGCCGGCCCCGGGCCGGACCGTCAGCGGGCAGACCGGCGGGGCCGACCGGGTCGGCGGGGCCGGTGGGGCCGGTGGGGCCGTGCGGATCCGAGGATCCGGGCGGGCCGGCGGCAGGCGAAGGCACGGCGGTTTGCGCCGGTGAGGTGGTCATGTCCACGATCCCACCGCGTTCCCGCCGCCCGCAGTACTGATTTAGGCTCTGCCTCAAAGCAGCTGGGCAGGTGGGGGAAGAAATGCACCGATTCAGGCTGGACCTCGCCGATCTCGCCACCACCTGGTTCGCCTGCTCGCCGATCCAGGAGGCCGCGCTCAGCCTGCGGATGTGGACCCACCCGGGCGTCTACCCGCTGCAGTCCGCCGCCTTCGAGCGGCTGCGCCCGAGCTTCGAGCGGCTGGACTCCTCGCTGCTGCTCTCGCTGGTCGCCGCCAACCGGTGGATCCCCGACTTCCTGACGCCCCGCCCGTCCGGCCCCGTGCCCGACTTCCGTGCCGAGCTGGCCGTGGTCCGGGCGCTGCCACCGGAGCAGCTGCGCCCCGAGCTGGAGCAGACCTTCCTGCCGCACGGCCGGCCGCTGCCCGCCCCGTTGGCGGCCGGACTCGCCGATCCGGCCCGGTTGCTGGCCCGGATCGCCGACGCGCTGGAGGAGTACTGGGAGGTCTGCCTGGCCCCCGGCTGGTGGCCGCAGGCCCGTACCGCCCTGGAGGCGGACCTCGTGTACCGGGCGCGGGTGCTGGCCCAGCAGGGCGCCGCGGCGCTCTTCGCCGATCTGGACCACCGGCTGCACTGGGCGGACGGCCTGCTCTCGATCAACCGCCGCTGGACGGACTGGGACGGCGAGATCACCGTGGACGGCCGCGGGCTGGTCCTGGTCCCGACGTTCTTCGCCCGCGGCGCGATCACGATGATCAGCCACGACCGGCCACCGCAGATCAGTTACCCGGCGCGCGGCCGGGCGGGGATGGCCGGGCCGGCCGCACCGGTCACCCCGCGCGCCCTGGAGCTGCTGCTCGGCGCACCGAAGGCCCGGCTGCTGGCGCTGCTCGCCGAACCGGCCTCCACCACCGACCTGGCCTACCGCCTGGGCGTCACCCCGGGCGCCGTCAGCCAGCACCTGGCGGTGCTGCACCGGACCGGCCTGGTCACCCGGGCCCGGCACGGCCGTTCGGTGCTCTACCACCGCAGCCCGCTCGGCGACGAGCTGACCGGTGGTCCGCGCCGGGGGTAGCGGCACCCCGGGACGGTCACGCCGTCAACTCCCAATTGGTACAGACCTGTTGACGCATTGGTCCAGTCCTCCTACAGTGCCCCATGCCCCGTCTCCCCACGGCGCGGGCACCGATCGGCCACGCACCACGGGCCAGGCACCACCCGTACGGTTCTACGTCACCCTGTCCAACCCCCACAGTCACAGGGAGAACCATGTCCGCTCGACCCCGGGCCCGACGCCCGCGAGCGCGCAGCAGACTGCTGACGCTGCTCTCCGCCCTGCTCCTGCCGCTGGCCGCGCTCACCGCGCTGGCCACCCCGGCGAACGCGGCCGGCAAGCTGACCGCCACCTTCACCACCGCCGACAACGGCTCCTGGTGGAAGGGCACCTACATCGTCCACAACGACAACGCCGCCGCCGTCTCCGGCTGGACGCTGGAGTTCGACCTGCCGGCCGGCGTGACCGTCCAGAGCAGTTACAACGGCACCGCGACGACCACCGGCCGGCACGTCACCGCCACCAACGCCTTCTACAACGCGAGCGTCCCCGCACACGGCACCACCGAGCCCTACAGCTTCTGGCTCGTCGCCAACGGTCCGATCACCGCCCCGACCGGCTGCCGGATCAACGGCTACAAGTGCGACGGGAGTTCGGACGTCCTGCCGTCCGCACCCGGCACCCCGGCGGTCACCGAGTCGACCGCGCACAGCCTGGCGCTGAAGTGGCCGGCCGCCACCGGCGGAGACTTCCCGGTCGCCTCCTACGACGTACTGAACGGCACCACCGTGCTGGCCACGAGCACCACCACCGACACCGTGGTCACCGGGCTGGCCCCGGCCACCTCGTACACCCTGGCCGTGCGTGCGAAGGACACCCGGGGCAACACCGGCCCGCTGAGCGCGCCCGTCACGGCCACCACCTTCGACCCGGCGACCGACCCCGTCCCGCCCACCGCGCCCAGCAACCTGCGCGCCACGGCGGTGACGTCCACTGACGTGACCCTGGCCTGGAACGCCGCCACCGACAACCTGCGGGTGGCCGCGTACGACGTCTACCAGGGCACCGCGCTGGTCCGGACGGTGACCGGCTCCACCCTGACCACCACCGTCAACGGGCTCTCGCCGTCGACGGGTTACACCTTCACCGTGAAGGCCCGGGACGGCGCCGACAACACCTCGCCCGCCTCCGCGCCGCTCGCCGTCACCACCTCGGACCTGGTCGGAGCCGGAAAGTACGCCCGGGTCGGCTACTTCACCCAGTGGGGCATCTACGGCCGCCAGTACTTCGTCAAGAACCTCGACACCTCGGGCAGCGCGGCCAAGCTCGACGTCATCAACTACGCCTTCGAGAACATCGATCCGGTCAATCTGACCTGCCTGGCGGGCGTGACCAAGGGCACCACCGCCAACCCGCAGGACCCGGACCAGGGCACCGGCGCGGGCGACGCCGACGCCGACTACGCCCGCCCGATGAGCGCGGCGCAGTCCGTGGACGGGGTGGCCGACGACGGCTGGGGCAAACTGCGCGGCAACTTCAACCAGTTGAAGAAGCTCAAGGCCAAGTACCCCAACCTGAAGGTGGTCGTCTCGCTCGGCGGCTGGACGTACTCCAAGTACTTCTCGGACGCGGCCGCCACCGAAGCCTCCCGGCAGAAGTTCGTCAAGTCCTGCGTCGACGTCTGGATCAAGGGCAACCTGCCGCTCTACAACGGCGCCGGCGGTGACGGCGTGGCGGCCGGCATCTTCGACGGCATCGACCTCGACTGGGAGTGGCCGGGCTCCGCCGACGGCCACGCCGGCAACCACTACAGCGCCGACGACAAGGGCAACCTGACCCTGCTGCTCGCCGAGTTCCGCAAGCAGCTCGACGCGCTCGGCGGCTCCCACAAGCTGCTGACCGCCTTCACCCCGGCCGACCCGGTCAAGATCAACCAGGGCTGGGACCTCTCGAAGATCTTCAACTACCTCGACATCGCCAACGTCCAGGGCTACGACTTCCACGGCGCCGGCAGCGACAACTCGTGGGAGCCCAACCGGGCCGGCCACCAGGCCAACCTCTACGCCGACGGCCAGGACCCGTACCCCTTCCACTTCAGCGTGGACGCGGCGGTCCAGGCCTACCTCTCCGCCGGGGTCAACCCGCGCAAGCTCACCATCGGCTTCCCGTTCTACGGGCGCGGCTGGCAGGGCGTGGCGGACGGCGGCGCGGCGGGCGAGTGGCAGAGCGCGACCGGGGCGGCGCCCGGCCAGTTCGCCGAGGAGGCCGGCACCCGCGGGTACAACAACCTGATCACCACCTTCCCCAACCTCACCGTCCACCACGACACCCAGTCCATCGCCACCTACGGCTACACCGGTGCGGGCGGGCAGTGGTGGACCTTCGACGACGCCTGGTCGATCGGCCAGAAGACGACCTACCTGAAGTCGAAGAACCTGCTCGGCGCCATGATCTGGGAGATGACCGGCGACACCCCGAACGGCGCCCTCATGACGGCGCTCGACACGGGGCTGAAGTGAGCGCCGGGCTGCAGTGAGCGCCGGACCGAAGGAAGCGCCGGACCGAAGGAAGCGCCGCTGACGTGAGCGTCGGGCCGGAGCGGGCCCGGGGCCGACACGAGCCCGGGGCCGAGGTCGCCTCCGGGCCGGCGTGACCCACCGGGCCGACACGACCACCGGCCCCGTCCGACCGAGGGGGCTCCCGCGGACCGACCGACGGCCGCCCGCGGGAGCCCCCGCCCGCTACCGCGAGGCGAGCGAGGTCAGCTTCCGGGCCGCCCGGTACTGGCGCAGCACCTGGGCGAAGGTGGTGTGGCCCTGGGTGGTCCGGGCGAACGCCCGCCAGGCCGGGGCGACCAGGCAGACCGCCGCGTGGAACAGGTACGGGCGGCGCTCGAAGGCGGCCAGCATCAGCTTGCCGGCCCGCATCTCCACGCCCAGTCCGGCCTTGATGGCGAACGCGTAGTTCAGCGCCTCGCGGCGGACCTCGGCCGCGTTGCCCGCCTCGGCCACCTTGACCGCCCACTCCCCGGCCAGCCGGCCCGAGCGCAGCGCGTACGAGATGCCCTCGCGGGTCCACGGCTCCAGCAGGCCGGCCGCGTCGCCGGCGACCAGCACCCGGCCGCGCGAGAGCGGCGAGTCCTCGGCCCGGCAGCGGGTCAGGTGCCCGGACTCCACGCTCGGCGGGAAGCCCGCCAGCCCGAGCCGCCGGATGTAGTCGGCCAGGTACTGCTTGGTCCGCTCACCGTCGCCGCGCGCCGAGATGACGCCGACGGTCAGGCTGTTCGACTCCGTCTTCGGGAACACCCAGCCGTAACTGCCGGGCAGCGGACCCCAGTCGAGGTGGATCCGGCCGGCCCAGTCCGCCACGACCTCCGCCGGGACGGGGATCTCCGCCTCCAGACCGAGGTCGATCTGGTCGAAGGAGACGCCGACGTGCCGGCCGATCCGGCTGGCGCTGCCGTCCGCGCCGACCACCGCCCGTGCTTCGAACGTGCGCCCGTCGGCGGCGGTGACGACGGCCGTACGGTGCTCGCCGCCACGCTGCTCGACCCCGGTGACGGTCACTCCGGTGACCAGCACCGCCCCCGCCTGCTTGGCCGCCTGCACCAGACGCAGGTCGAACTCGTCACGGTTGACCAGCCCGAACAGCATCCGCTTCGAGCGCCGCGTCCGGGTGAACCGGCCGCCGTACGCGAAGGTGACGGCGTGCACCCTGTCCTGCAGCGGCAGCCGGAAGCCCGGCGGCAGGCTGTCCCGGGAGGGGCCGATGATGCCACCGCCACAGGTCTTGTACCGGGGGTGCTCGGCCTTGTCGAGCAGCAGCACGCGGCGGCCCTGGGCGGCGGCGGCCTGCGCGGCCGAGGCCCCGGCCGGTCCGGCGCCGACCACGACGACGTCCCAGACGCCGTCGAGCGGGTCGGGCCCGTCCAGCGGCGGAGCGGGCTGCGGCTCGGACGGCTGTCCGGGCGCCTCGGCGTCGAGCGGGCTACGGGAATCGGAGCTTCCGGAGTCAGTCACGTCGAGCAATCCTATGCGCCCTCCGGAGCCGTCGTCCGTCGCGCCGCCCCGAACGCCCGCACGACTCTCCGGACCGCCCGTTCGATTCGGCCTATGATCGACATATCCCCCTGTCAGCACCGTCCGCCCGGACCACCTCCAGGCCGGACCGACCACCTCCGGAGCACCCCGATGCCGCAGCAGCCCCTGGCCGACGCCGTCCGGTCCCTGATGGACCGTGCCCGCACCGATCTCGCCGAACTGGTCGCCTTCCGCTCGGTCGCCGACCCGCGCCAGTTCCCGGTCGAGGAGTGCCACGGCGCCGCCCGGTGGACCGCCGACGCCTTCGCCGCCGAGGGTCTGACGAACGTGCAGCTGCTCGACACCCCCGACGGCACCCAGGCCGTCTACGCCGAACTGCCCGGCCCCGAGGGCGCGCCGACCGTGCTGCTCTACTCCCACTACGACGTGCAGCCCCCGCTCGACGAGGACGCCTGGCTGAGCCCGGCCTTCGAGCTGACCGAGCGCGACGGCCGCTGGTACGGGCGCGGCGCGGCCGACTGCAAGGGCAACATCCTGATGCACCTGACGGCCCTGCGGGCGCTGCGCCAGGTGGACGGCGGCTACCCGGTCGGGCTGAAGATCATCGTCGAGGGTTCGGAGGAGCAGGGCACCGGCGGCCTGGAGCAGTACGCCCAGGCGCACCCCGAGCTGCTCGCCGCCGACGCCATCGTCATCGGCGACACCGGCAACTTCACCGCCGGCCTGCCCACCGTCACGGCCACGCTGCGCGGTATGACGATGGTCGAGGTCTCGCTCACCACGCTGGCCGGCAACCTGCACTCGGGCGCCTTCGGCGGCGCCGCCCCGGACGCCCTGCAGGGCCTGGTCCGGATGCTGGCCTCGCTGCACGACGAGCACGGCGACGTCGCGGTGGCCGGTCTGGCCAGCGACCAGACCTGGCCCGGCGTGCAGTACTCCGAGGAGCAGTTCCGCGCCGACGCCAAGGTGCTGGACGGCGTGGCGCTGACCGGCACCGGCACCGTCGCGGACCGGCTCTGGGCCCGCCCGGCCGTCACCGTCCACGGCATCGACGCCCCGCCGGTGATCGGCGCCACCTCCTCCGTCCAGGCCGCCGCCAAGGCGCTGGTCAGCCTGCGGGTCCCGCCGGGCGGCGATGCCGCCGCCGCCCAGGAGGCGCTGATCGCCCACCTGGAGGCGCAGGCACCGGCCGGCGCCCTGGTCCGGATCGAACGGCAGGGCGTCGGCGCGCCGTTCCAGGCGGACACCTCCGGCCCGGCGTACGAGGCGATGGGCGCGGCGATGGCCGAGGCCTTCGGCACGCCGATGGTCGCCTCCGGCGAGGGCGGCTCGATCCCGCTCTGCAGCACCCTGCAGTCGCTCTACCCGCAGGCCGAGATCGTGCTGATCGGCGTCGAGGAGCCGACCACCCAGATCCACGCGGTCAACGAGAGCGTCGACCCGCTGGAGCTGGAGCGGATGGCCCTGACCGAGGCCCTCTTCCTCCGGCGCTACGCCGAGTTGCGCTCCGCCTGAGCCGGCCGGCTCGACCGGGGCCACCGGCCCGGTGCCGCGCTCCCGGTGTGACGGCCGTCGGTACCGCCGTCACACCGGGAGCCGCTCGGCCGACCGCTCCAAAGCGTTCGCCCGGCGCCCGCGCCGGCCGGCCACCCGCGCCGCGGCCGCGTGCACCAGCGCGTACCCGACGGCGCCGACCGCGAGGCCCGCGCCCGCCCCGAAGCAGAACTCCGGGATCAGGTTGCGCCGCAGCGGCACGAGCCGGTGCGCCACCCCGGCCGCCGTCGCCGCGCCGAGCGCCGCCACGGCGACCCGCCGGGCCCCGGCCGGGAGCGCCGCGGCCGGCCGGACCGGCTCCACCGTGCGGGCCGCCCGCGCCAGGTGCCCGGCCAGCGCCGCCAGTGCCAGCGCCGAACTGCCGTACTGCAGCACGGTGTACAGCGGCAGCCCGGCGATCGTCCGGTCCAGCACCGGCACCAGGGTGACGCCCAACCGGCCCTCGTGGGTGAAGGCGTCCCAGCCGACATGGGTGGCCGCGCCCAGCGCCGCCGAGCCGGCGAACCAGGCCGCGCTCGCGCCACCGCCCCGCCGGACCGTCAGAGCGTGCGCCGCGCCGGCCCACCGCTCGGGGAGCAGGGCCAGCAAGGGCGCGCGCAGCAACCCGTGCCACCCGGCGACCAGCACGCCCGCGATCGCCACGTCCACGGTGGGCACCGCCCACCAACGGTGGGTCGTGCCGCCCTGCCCGTAGACGCCGGGCAGCAGCGACTCCAGGAAGAACGGCACATCGGGCGCCATCGACCCGGCGACCAGCGCCGAGGCGACCAGCGGCCCGCGCGCCCCCGCCGCACGCAGCAGGGGCAGGACGGCGGCCGGATGGCTCAGTGTGAACGGCATGCCCTCATCCTGCCGCCCCCGGACCGGCTACGCCGCGTCGGCCGCCCGGGCCAGGCCCAGCCCGGCCCGCCGCCCGGCCTCCAGGTAGCGCAGCTCGCCGCTGCGGCGGGCGTCCAGCGCGGCGGCGAGCCGCCGGTACCGGCCCGGGGGCAGCAGGCCGGCGGCCTCGTCCAGGCTGACGAAGCGCCAGCCGCGCAGCTCCTCCTGCTGGAGCAGCAGGCCCTGCCGGGCGGCGGCGTCCAGCAGGCCGCCGTCGTAGACCAGCCGCAGGCCGCCGCGGCGCGGGCCGGTGCGCGGCTCCCAGTCGACGGCGAGCAGGCGCAGCGCGCCCGGGTCGAGCCGCAGACCGAGCTCCTCGGCGGTCTCCCGCAGGGCCGCGTCGGTCGGCGCCTCGCCGCGTTCGACCACCCCGCCGGGGAACTCCCAGTCCGGCTTGTAGACCGGATCGACGAGCAGGACCCGGTCCTGCTCGTCGAAGAACAGGACGGCGGAGGCCACCGTGTCCCCGGTCGGGTCCGGGGTCTGGACGATCGGGCAGCGGGCCGAGCCCTCCCGGATGAGCTGGGCGAGCCGGACGGCGGTCTCCCGCGGGGTCAGCTCGCCGTTGTCGACCATCCGGGCGTCCTCGATGAGCCATCTGCGGGCGGCCCGGTAGCGCGGCAGGTGCTCCAGGCACCACTGCCGGACGCGCGCGCTGCGCTCGGGATCGCCCGGGCACTCGTCCCGCTGAGCGATGCGCGCTCGCAGGATCGTTTCTTCGGGGTCCAGGACGAGGTGATGCACCGTGATGCCGTTCGAGGCGAGCGATCCGAATATCTCGTCCCGGTAGTCCTCCCGGAGCAGCGTCATCGGGACCACCAGCGGACCCGACACCTCACCGAGCAGAGCGGCGGCCGTCTCGGGGACGAGCCGGCGCCAGGCCGGGAGGTCCTGGAAGTCGGACACCGCGGCCAGCCGGTCGGCGGGCAGGAGGTTCCGCAGCCCGAACCCGACCAGCTCGGGGTCGAACAGCGTGCTCCCCGGCAGCAGCTCCACCAGCTCACGGCAGGCAGTCGTCTTGCCCGCCCCGAATGTGCCATTGACCCAGACGATCACAACGTCCCCTGCCCCTCGACTTCCCCCGATGCCGTTCGCACCGGGCAGCGCCCCCGTCAGCCGAACCAGCGCCACCCGAGGTGGTACCCCCGCCGCGCCGGTCCCCATACCTCCGTAACCGGCCCGGCAGCCGAAGCCGGCCACGCCCTGTGACAGGGGCATGTGCCCAGGCCAGGCACCTCGCACCACGGTACGCGCGCCCGTCCGGCCGCCGGTCCGCGCGCCCCTGATCACCGGCGGCCACCCACCTTACGCGCGCCCCCTTCCACACCTCCCGCGCCCCCACCCGCCCCAGGGCTCCCAGGCCCCGAGAAAGCGACAAAGTGCCAAATCCCCGAAGCGCCGAAGCGCTGAGCTGACGAACCGCCGAAGCGCCGGAGCGCCGAATCTCCGAAGCACCCCTCCCCCGAGCGCCCCACCCCTGGGCGCCCCGACATCCCGAACGCCCGGCCGGTCGGGCGGCGGGAGGGCCGCCGTCCGACCGACCGGGCGTCATCCCGGCACGCGCAGGCCTCAGGGGCGGCCCATGTGCGTCGGGTAGTAGCCGCTGCTGATCCGCGAGATGCGGATGTTGGTCCCGGGCCGGGCGGCCTCCACGTACTGGTTGTTGCCCAGGTAGATCGCCACGTGGTGGATGCCCCGGGCACTGCCGTCGTCCGACCAGAAGAGCAGGTCACCGCGCTGGAGCTCGCTGGCGCGGACCGGCGTGGTCGCCGCGTACTGGTCGTTGGCCACCCGCGGCAGGTCGATGCCGCCGCGCCGGAACGACTGCTGCACCAGGCCCGAGCAGTCGTACCCGTCCGGCCCGTTGCCGGCCGTCCGGAACGGCTTGCCGAGCTGGGCGAGCGCGAACTGCACCGCCGTCTCGACGTCCCCGTCGGCCGCCGCCGAGGCGGAGCCGGTGGCCGACCCGGCCGAGCCCGAGGACGAATCGGAGGACGAACCGGAGGAGGAGCCGCCACCCGTCCGGTCCAGGTAGACGTCGTAGTGGGTGGTCCAGCGCCACTGGCCCTGGCTGTTCCTGAACCAGTACCGCGAACCGTCCCAGCCCTGCGTGATCCCCCCCGACGAGGAGGACGGGGCCGCCGGGGCGGCGGTGGCGGAGCCGCTCCCGGTCCGGGCCTGGTAGACGTCGTAGTGGGTGGTCCAGCGCCATTGACCCTGGCTGTTCTTGAACCAGTACCGCGAACCGTCCCAGCCCGCGTGGGCCGGCGCCGGCTCGGCGGCCGCGCTGCTCACGCCGGTGCCGAGGCCGATCACGCCGACGCCGGCCGCGATCACGGCCACCATGCCTATCCCCCGGCGGACCCGTGCCGCCCGGGAGGGTCGGGCGGCACGCGCCGGCCCGTCGGTGGTGGCGGCGGTCTGCCCGGTCGGGTCGTCGGCGGCACCCGGTGCGCCGGTGTTGACGGTCGTCATCCTGCTGTCTTCCTTTGCTGAACGCGGCTCAGCTCTGCTCAGCACTGCTGACACTGCTGAACCGCGGCTGAACACTGAACGGGGAGGGCAGAGGGATTTCCCGCCGACATGACGCGGCTTCCGGTCCTGCGACCGGAAGCCGCGGCGTGTCGCCCTGGGATTCAGTTCTGCCTGCGTGTCACGTTAGGCACGCGGCCGCTCACAGCGCGCAGTGGAGTGCGCCAAAGGAAGGGTTCACGGAAGGTGAGGAGAAGGGGCGGGGTGACGGTCGGGGAGATGAGCGACCGTCACCGGACGACCTCCCGTCACCCGAGTGCCGACTCCGCCAGCAGCTGCTTCTTCAACACCTTTCCCATGGCGTTCCTGGGCAGTTCGGACACCAGCACCACCCGCCGGGGCCGCTTGTGCACCGAGAGCCGCTCCGCGACGAACGCCGCCAGCTGGTCCCCCGTCACCGCGCCGTCCGGGATGACGTAGGCGACGACCGCCTGCCCGAGGTCCTCGTCGGGCGCACCCACCACGGCGGCGTCCGCGACCGCCGGATGGTCGCGCAGGGCCGCCTCCACCTCGCCCGCGCCGATCCGGTAGCCGCCGCTCTTGATGAGGTCCACCGAGGCACGGCCGACGATCCGGTGGAAGCCGTCCTCGCCGATCACGGCGACGTCCCCGGTCCGGAACCAGCCGTCCGCCGTCCAGGCCTCGCCGTTGGCGTCCGGCCGGTTGAGGTACCCGGTGAACAGGGTCGGCCCGGCGACCTGCAGCTCGCCGACGCTCTCCCCGTCCTGGGGGACGGGCTCGCCGTCCTCGCCCACCAGCCTGGTCCGCACGCCCGTCAGCGGCAGCCCGACGCTGCCGGGGCGGCGCTCGCCGTCCGCCCGGGTCGAGACGGTGATCAGCGACTCGGTCATGCCGTACCGCTCGATCGGGGCGTGCCCGGTCAGCGCCGCCAGCTTCTCGAAGACCGGCACCGGCAGCGGCGCGCTGCCGGAGACCAGCAGCCGGGCGGAGGCGAGCCGCCCGGCCGCCTCCGGGTCGGCCGCCAGCCGGGACCAGACCGTCGGCACGCCGAAGTACAGGCTGGCGCCGGCTGCCGCGTAGCCGGCCGGCGTGGGACGCCCGGTGTGCACCAGCCTGCTGCCGGTCCGCAGGGCGCCGAGCACGCCGAGCACCAGACCGTGGACGTGGAAGAGCGGCAGGCCGTGGGCCAGGGTGTCCTCGGCGGTCCACCGCCAGGCCTCGGCCAGGGCGTCCAGGTCGGCGGCGACGGCGGAGCGGTGGAGCATCGCCCCCTTCGGGGCGCCGGTGGTCCCCGAGGTGTAGAGCACGAACGCGGTGGCGTCCGGCGCGGGCTCGGCGTAGCTGGTGGAGGACCGCTCCGTCAGGTCGACGGGCAGCGCCGTCACCCCGGTGTCCTGCGGCGCCGCCTCCCCGGCGGCGTGCGCGAGCAGCGCGGCACCCGAGTCGCGCAGGATGTGCGCACGCTCCTTGGGCCCGGAGTCGGGCGGCAGCGGCACCACGGGCACACCGGCCAGCAGTCCGCCGACCACGGCGGCGACGGTTTCGGCGGTGGGCCGGGCGAGCACCGCCAGCGCGGGCGCGCCGGCCGCCCGGTCGGCCACCGCGGTCGCCGCGCCGAGCAGCTGCTCGCGGGAGAGCTCCCGCCCGTCGATCCGCAGCGCGTCTCCGCAGTCGCCGAAGTCGCCCTGAAGTGCCGTCAAGAGTGTCATGCGTCTGCCCTCGCCCTTGGTCGCGGTGTGGCGCCCTGTCACCGCCGGCCGTGTCGCCGCCGGTCCGGCGTCCGACTCTACGGGCCCCGCTCCGGACACCCGCAAAGCGCGGGCAGGCCCACCGCCGCGCCCGGGGCCCGCGCCGGCGAAAGCCGCAGGGCGCGCCCGGGATGGCTCCCGGGCGCGCCCTGCGTACGGTCCGACCGCGTCCGGTCAGCCCTTGCGGGCCTGGACCTCGCCGGTGAGCTGCGGCAGCACGGCGAAGAGGTCGCCGACCACGCCGTAGTCGACCAGCTCGAAGATCGGGGCCTCGGCGTCCTTGTTGACGGCCACGATGGTCTTCGAGGTCTGCATGCCGGCCCGGTGCTGGATCGCACCGGAGATCCCCGCCGCGATGTAGAGCTGCGGGGAGACCTGCTTGCCGGTCTGGCCGACCTGGTTGCTGTGCGGGTACCAGCCGGCGTCGACGGCGGCGCGCGAGGCACCGACGGCCGCGCCCAGCGCGTCGGCCAGCTCCTCGACCACGCCGAAGCCCTCGGCGGCACCGACGCCGCGGCCGCCGGAGACCACGATCGCGGCCTCGGTCAGCTCGGGGCGCCCGGAGGAGACCCGCGGGGTGCGCGAGGTGACCTTGGCGGCGTTGCCGGTGAAGGCGACGGTGACGTTCTCCACCGCGCCCGCGGCCGGAGCGGCCTCGGGGGCCACCGCGTTCGGCTTCACCGTGATGACCGGGGCGCCGTGCGACACCTTGGACTTCACCTGGAAGGACGCGGCGAACACCGACTGGGTGGCGACCGGACCGTCGGCGCCGGCCTCCAGGTCGACGGCGTCGGTGATGATGCCGGAGCCGATCCGCAGCGCGACGCGCGCGGCGACCTCCTTGCCCTCACCGGAGGAGGTGACCAGCACGGCCGCCGCCTCCGACGCCTTCGCGATCTGGGCCAGCGCGTCGACCTTGGGGACGACCAGCTGGTCGGCGAACTCCGCGCCGTCCGCGACGTACACCTTCACCGCACCGAACTCGCCGGCCTTGGCGGCGATGTCGGCCGCGGCCGCACCGGCACCCAGGACGACCGCCGACGGCTCACCGATCCGGCGGGCCAGGGTCAGCAGTTCGAGGGCCGGCTTGCGGACCACACCGTCGGCGTGGTCCACGAGAACCAGGATCTCAGCCATGATTCGTTGCTCCTGATCGATCGTTGGAAGCGCAAACAGAGTGGATTAGATGAACTTCTGCTCGGCGAGGAACGCGGCGAGCTGCTTGCCGCCCTCACCCTCGTCCTTGACGACCGTGCCCGCCGTCCGCGCCGGACGCGCCGTCACCGACTCCACCGCCGTCCACGCACCCGCCAGACCGACCTCGCCGGCCTCGATCCCCAGGTCGTCCAGGTCGAACGACTGAACCGGCTTCTTCTTCGCCGCCATGATGCCCTTGAACGACGGGTACCGCGCCTCACCCGACTGGTCCGTCACCGATACCACCGCCGGCAGCGCCGCCTCCACCAGCTCCGTCGCCGCGTCCCCGTCACGACGGCCCTTCACCACACCGCCCTCGACCGACACCTCCGACAG